>JBEBIF010000086.1:0-11236 GCA_040080515.1 Chitinophagaceae bacterium
ACAGCCCGCTGTACCGCTTGCAAAACTGGTTCCGGCCAATGGCGCTGGTTCGTCTTCTTCCTGGTTCATCACTTCGTCCAGCAGTTCCAGGCATTTATTAGCATGGTCGGCTTCATCTAAACCTTCATACAATGAAAAATAATATAATACCAGGCCCAGCTTCCCACCCAGCAGGTAGTTAGTGGTTACTGTTCCGGCTTCAATACGTGCATGAATTTTCTGAAAAGCTGCCCGCACTTCATGCTCCAATAGTATTTCCTGGTTATCCATCTGGGGTAAATTAGCTAATCCTTTTTATTTTAGAAAATCAATGGCACGATATACCCTGATCAGGGGACATTTGCAATAAGCCTCCTCCTGGGTGCAACATGAACACCACCATATCAACCAGGCCATCCGGGTAAAAGCTGCCAAAGGGTTTCCAGGCCCTGCCAATTGACCAAAAACGCCGCCTGATTCTGCTTATTTGTCATTTTTACCGAACTTGTACGATGTTTGTGCATTGAATTCTTTTATTTCAATCGTTTATTCCCATTTATGAAAATATTACTGCATTATTTGAAACCGTATAAGTGGATCGTGGCGTTGGTATTATTCCTTGCAGCCATTAATATTGGTTTTTCATTGGTTGACCCTATCATTTTCGGAAAACTGGTAAACCTTGCTAACCATTATGCTCATAATAAAAGTGAATACAACGATGGAAGATTTTTCTGGTCATTCAAAGAGAACCCGCACTATGGGGTAGCTGCTTTGCTAATTGCTTCCATTTCCGTTGCGATGATAAGCCGGATAGCCAAAGCATTCCAGGATTATTTTCTCAGCCTGATAACTCAAAAATTCGGGGCCACTATTTTTACACAAGGCTTACAACATGCCATGAAGCTTCCTTACCAGGAGTTTGAAGATGCCAGAAGTGGTGAAACATTAAGCATCCTGCAAAAAGTAAGAATAGATACAGAACGATTTGTTGCCTCTTTCATTAATATTCTTTTCCCTGTTATCATTGGGATTTTCTTTGTCGCCGTATATGCCACCACCATTCACTGGAGCCTGCCGCTCATTTATTTCGGAGGAATTTTTCTGCTTACCATCATATCAAACCTCCTGAGCAAGAAAGTAAAGACCATTCAAAAGAAAATAGTAGGACAAACAACGGCGCTTGCAGGTGCCACTACAGAATCGCTGCGCAATATTGAGTTGGTAAAAAGTTTAGGACTTACCCACCAGGAAGTAACCCGTTTAAATAAGAATACGTTTAAAATACTGGGTCTGGAGCTCACCAAAGTAAAACGGATCCGCAGCATCAGTTTTGTACAGGGCACTTTTGTAAACACATTAAGACAGGTGATTTTATTCATGCTGCTGTGGATGATCTTTCGGGGCCGGATGGACGCCGGGCAATTGGTAACGATGCAGATATTTTCCTTCTTTGTTTTCGGTCCCTTACAGGAAATAGGAAATATCATTCTCACGTACCGGGAAGCACAGGCCTCCTTAGAGAATTTTCAGAACCTGATGAGCAAAGCTCCGGAACCACAGCCTGCCAATCCCAAACACCTGGGAGAAATAAAAACACTGGAATTTGATCATGTGGCCTTTAAACATCATACCGCTACGCATAAAGCTATTAACGATATCAGCTTTAAGGTAAATACCGGTGAAACGATCGCTTTTGTCGGGCCATCCGGTTCGGGTAAAACAACACTGATGAAACTACTCGTAGGCTTATACCGTCCCCAGGAAGGAAGTATTTTGTATAACGGCATGGATGAGAACAGTATCAACTTTGAGGACCTGCGCAACCAGATCGGGTTTGTGACACAGGATACCCAATTATTTTCCGGTACTATAAAAGAGAACCTGTTATTTGTAAATCCGGAAGCTACAGAAGAAGACCTGACCGATGTGTTGAATAAAGCAGCCTGTCAGACTTTACTTTCCAGGGCGGAAAAAGGACTGGAAACCATGATCGGTGAAGGTGGGTTAAAACTATCGGGTGGTGAAAAGCAACGTCTGTCCATTGCAAGGGCATTGCTGCGCAAACCAAAACTATTACTGTTTGATGAGGCCACTTCTGCATTAGATTCATTGACAGAAGAAGAGATCACCGATACCATCCGGGAGATATCTTCAGAAGGCAAGCAGGTCACTATTTTAATTGCGCACCGGCTTTCCACTATCATGCATGCCGACAGAATTTATGTATTGGAAAAAGGTGATGTGGTGGAAACGGGCAATCACCAAAAACTACTGGAAGAAAAAGGCTTGTATTTTGCCATGTGGCGCCAGCAAATTGGTGAAAGAAAAACAAAAATCAACGTTGCGTAGCGTATGGGTTTCCTGTCATTCTTAGGATTGAGTTCCGGCAATATAAAAAACGCCTTACGAAAAGGAGCTATTATCATTGATGTGCGGACCGCTACCGAATATGATAGCGGGCATATACCCGATGCGTTTCATATTCCGGTGGACAGGATAAAGGCGAATGCACAACGATTAAAGGAATCTAAATTGCCGATCGTACTTTGTTGCAGCTCCGGTGACCGCAGCAGCCAGGCCCTGCAACTATTAAAAGCTAAGGGGGTGAAAAAAGTGTATAATGGAGGGAATTGGGAGCGGCTGCTGAAGATGATCAAAAGCCTTTAATACAGATGAAAACGGATAGTTGACAGATGATAATTCTTCAAAGCAATAATAGATTCATTGAAGCAGTTCATCCTTTTATTAGAAAAAAACTATTCCGATTAACCCCGCTTTACTTTGCAGAATTATCATCTGTCAGTTATCATCTATTATCTGCCTTATGGGTTTGCTTTCACCTTCACCGATTTCGTTGTCACATTATATCCATGATCTTCAAATGAAACAGTGACCGTATAATCGGTAGCAAGCGTGGTGGAAACCAGGTGGTTCACGGTGAAATTGTAAGATTTTATTCCGTGGATCTCATATAGCTGTTCTTTTAATAAAAGCCCGTTTCCATCATTATAGATCCGCACACTTCCCCGGTACAGGCCATAATCATCTGTTGCTTTTCCGGTTACGCTGATGGTTGTCCCATTTGCAAAAACCTGGGTAGCAGCCGGAGTGTAAATATCGAGTACCGGTGCCGTAGTGTCCTCAGGTGTAGGAGTATGAACGCCGCCACCGCCGTTTGGGTCCACAGGATCACCACCGCGGGAACAGGAGAGCAATACTCCAGTTATTAATACCGGTAAAAAAAGCAGGTAACAGATCCGTTTCATAGGTGTAAATCTAAGGTTCTTTTTGATCATTACGACCAGCCAGCAGGTCAGAAAAAATGTTGGATTGCTCTAATTCTTCTATATCACTCAATTCCAGTTCGATCGCATTGGTACTCTGGATAATTTCCACCAGTGATATAACCAATGAAGTAAGCAAACTAAGTAAACTTATTGCAAAAAAATATTCCGCCACTACATTCCAATTCTTATAAATACTGTACATGCACGCCACGCAACATAAAAAACTAAATACGCCCAGTCCCTGCATATACCGTATCAGGTTGATCCTGCGCCGAAGACTTTTTATCTGGTGTAACAGGATCTTGCTTTTATGTCCGCTGATATATTCGTCATGTAATTTTCGCACCAGGTTGGCCAGCGCTAAGAAGCGGTTGGTATAGGCCAGCAGCAGCAAACTGATAGCCGGAAATAACAAAGCAGGTGTGTTAAAGCTGATTTCCATGCTGCAATTTATGACAAATACAGGTGTAACAGCAGCTCTGCTGAAGTACAGCGTATGTACTTATTGAACCCCTACTTTAAAGAAAACTCCAGCGGTATATTCAGCTTTACTGAAAAATTTCTTCCGGTATTAAAAACACCATTTCGTCCTGTTACCAGGTTAGTTGCTGCGTACTTTAAGCGGCTGAGATGATTTTGATACCCCACATCAGTAATATTGGTGACCCCCAGATAAATACTGAACAGGGTTTTCTTTTTCCCAATGATATCACTGCCCAGGCCTGCATTCAGTAAGGTGTATCCATCCGTTGCGGTTTCAGTATCATACCCGGTAAAATGGTTGGTTTGTGCAAATGTCGTGGCTAATTCAAAACTTGCATAAATGTTTTTAAATGCTTTCCCTGCCTTTTTAAAATCGGCCCGCAGTTCACCGTTCCATCGGGGAGCCGGAATAAGCGGCAGGTTATCACTTCCTGTTCTGTCACCATCAATCTTTTTATCAAACCGGCCCCTTACAAAAGAAAAGCTGTTCTCAAAATGCAGCCAGTCAAACGGATGCGGGTGAATATCAAAAGAAAGTTCCAGTCCGGAAAGCTTTGCATTGTTCTGGTTAAACTGAAATGCCGGAATAGCATCTCCATCCACATTTACCAATGAATCACCACCCAGCACTGATGCTAATTTCCGGTAAAAGATAAAATCATTCATCCTGTTATAAAATGCCGACAAGCTGACATTGAAATGCTCATAGTTCAATTCAATACCGCCATCCAATTGCAAACTTGTTTCTGATGTTAGATGCTGGTCGCCATATTCATACCGGTTGGTTCCTTCATGTGCACCATTACTGGCCAGCTCTGCCAAAGTAGGTGCCCGGAAGCCCCTGGCAATATTTGCTTTGACGGTAACGGCTTCTGCCGGTTCATAACTCACACCAATGCTTCCGGAGAAATTGGAAAAATTACGGTTGAAGGAAGTGAACTTTATATCCGTACCATCTGAAAATCCTTTTGAATCTATGGAACGGTTATCGTACCGGAAACCACCGCTCAAAGTTCCTTTCTTAAAAAAACGTTGTGCATATACAAATGCACCGATGTCAAAAGAATGGTATTCGGGTATCAGCACTTCAGCACCTTTGTTTTCGTTCGCCTGGCTCATTCCATTGATACCAATGGTGGTATGCCATTCCTTCATTTCCGGTAGTTGCCATTGTACGTTGTAATTAATTGTTTTAAGATCAAAAAAAAGTTCTTTCTCTGCCGGATCTTCCGGGTTTCCAAATTCCTGCCGCTGATTATTTTGATAACCCAGGTTGATCTTAAGCCTGCTTTTTTTTATCGCAAAATTGTTATCTAAAACAAGCTTGTTGTGCTGCACTCTTTGTTTGGGTACAAACAGATCTCTTGAATCGAGGTCTGCATCCGTAGCAATTCTTTCTGATGGAGAGCCGGCAAACAAAATGAATCGTCCGGTGGCATCGTCCCGGTCGCCTTCCACCAGTCCCAGCCGCTGATCAAACCGGCTGAAAATAAGGTGTGTGTAGCCCCAGCTTTTATTGATACCAATATAACCGCCAAAATTGGTTTCATTGAACCGGGAGTTCAGCACTTTACCGTCGTATTTGTTTTGGTAATCACCGGCGGATTTATGGGTTCCGTATAAATTCCAGTTGAGGCCATTTTTATTCCCGGCAATACTCCCGTTGATACCTGTGAGCCCGTTATTACTTTGATAATTGGACAGGATATTTGCTTTCAAAACTCCTTCTGCCACGGGAATGTTTGTGATAAAGTGGATCACCCCGGCCAATGCATCGCTTCCATACATCAATGAAGCGGGTCCTTTTAAAACTTCTGCTTTGGCCACACTCATTTCATCTATCTCCGTACCATGCTCATCACCCCATTGTTGTCCTTCCTGCCGCACACCGTCATTGATCACCACCACCCTGTTATACCCAAGCCCCCTGATAAATGGTTTTGAAATAGCAGGACCAGTTGATAATTGCGATACGCCGGGTACATGACTTAATGCATCAATAATATTTACTGATGGTGTTTGGAGCAAGGCAGTCTTACGAATAGAAGTTACCGGCACCGGTGTTTTCCTGATACTGGTGGCTCCGGAAACCCCGGTAACGATCACCCCCTGGTTTTCCACTACCACTGAAGACAAAGCAAAATCTTTTTCCGTGTTGGTATTTAATTCAAGATGCTCTACCAATGTGCTGTAGCCTGCGTGTGATATTTCTACTACATGATGCCCGTTTGGAATATTTGTCAATACATACTTGCCTGCAATATCCGCTATCGCTCCTATCTTATCATCAATAAAATAAATGGAAGCACCCGGCAATACCTCGCCGGTTTTTGCATCTGTAACCTTGCCGGTAAGAGTTAGTTTTACTAAAGGCGCCGCTTTATTTACAGCATTGTTATTATAAATAAGCTCCTGCGCTTTGGCGGGAAAAGTTGCTGCCAGAACTGCAATAAAGGCAATTAGATGCTTTTTCATATTTTGTAACTATGTTGCAAATATAAAATGCAACAACGTTTCATACAAAAAAACTTTTTTTAAAGGCAAAGAACTAAGCTTTTCAGTCTTAAACCGGTCATAATGCCTTCAAAACCCGCCCGGATGAGTTCTCGGAACTGAAAGAATAACTTTAAATTTACTTGTGTTCAAACCAAACCTATGCACTTAAAAAGCATTGTTGCCATCGCTGGTTTATCCATTTTGTTGCTGCTAAATGCCTGCAACAAGTCTGACACACCTGCTGCCCCCGATCCCTGCGCCGGCATTAGCTATGATGTACAATATTTTAAGACAGAGGCCATTGGCACCAGTAACAATGGCAGCATTACCATCAACTATCCTGTTGGCGATACGATAACGTACAAACTTAATAGTGGTAACTACCAGGCTTCCTCCATCTTCAGCAACCTGGCACCCGGATCATATGTGGTTACCGTTAAAAATCAAAAAGGGTGTACAGATACTGCGCAAATAACAGTATATAACTATGGTCCTAAATATGCATTGGTTAAGCAACTCATCAGCGGCCATGGCACCGGAACCGGAGGCTACTGCGGCCCCTGCCACCTGAACGGTGGAATAAGCGGCGGAAAGAATTTTGATACCGATTTAAGTATTGTGAACAGCTGGGACCGCATCAAAGCAAGAGCAGTGGATAATATTCCCTCCCCAATGCCCGAAGCGCCAAACAGCCCATTAACGGCTGTTGATAAACAAAAGATAACGGATTGGGTAAATGCAGGGCACCGGCAATTGGACTAGTTATTTCCATTTACCTTAATATACCTGCTACGGGATTACTGTAAAAGTGGCATATAAAGACCCTGAGGATTGAACTATTAGTAGAAAATAAAAGCAAGAATCTTATTAGTTCCTGCGGTGCTATAAACTTTAATCCGTTCAACGGGGTTATAATTTACCTCACTTTCATCATGGCCCTCACTTGTTGTGTCACTCCATTCTGGAACCGGGCATAATAAATTCCTGTTGGCAATCCTTCTGCATTAAAAGGGATCTTGTAAGTACCGGCAGTATATTCTGCATCCACTACTGTTTTGATCATTCTGCCAAGGGTATCAATGATCTGTATCAGGGTATGCCCGCCAGTAGTTTTGAAAGTGATCTCGGTATTATTGGTAAATGGATTCGGTGAGTTGATGATCAGCACATCACCATTATCCGGTGGTGGCGGTGGTGGTGTGATACCCGAACAAGCGCCGGCTTTTAATAAGGGCAGGCTTTGCAACTGGGTATTGATACCGGGCGGGAATAATGATTCGACCACTGTCTTGTCCAGGCAAAACCATTTTTCCAGCAGGGTGGCATACACACTTCTGAAATCATACTGCATCGGAACATTGTCATTCACCGTTACATTAACCGGTATCGTTGGATTTACTCCCAGCATACCTGCATCTACCTGGCTGCCAAATAAAAACATCGGTGCTGCTGCCCCATGGTCGGTGCCCACACTGGAATTGGATTTGATTCGTCGTCCAAATTCACTGTAGGTCATACCCACTACCCTGTTCTCCACCTGCAGAAATTTTATATCATCCTGAAATGCTTTTATCGCATCTGAAACCCGCTGCAATAAAGTAGCATGTGCGCCGGTGGTTGTATCGGTATTTGTCTGTACCGAATGGGTATCGAAACCGCCGAAACTTACCATATAGACTCTTGTTTTCAATCCGCCTGCAATAAGCCGGGCCACGATCTTTAGCTGATCGGCCAATGAATTGTTGGTGGGATAAGGAGCCTGCTGGGTAACTGCATTCGCTGCATTTTTTATTACTGTGGAATATTTTTGCGTTTGTTGGTTGACTGTCCGGATAAATTTCAGCTCTTTTCCTGCAGGTGTATCCGGAACCGGGTCGGATGTACCATTTATGAGGTTATAAAAATTAGTGGGGTTGGTGATGCTCATACCCATGTTCGCTGTCTGGCCTTGTGTGGTCAACGTAGTGGTAGATCCAATTTGTATGGCCAATGGATCCGGCATATCTGTATTGGGATAGCCTACCGGAAAATTGGGAAATTCATTATTCAAATAACGGCCGGCCCATCCACTATATACTTCCTGGCTACTGTTGGAGCCACTCATCCAGATATCGGTGGCACGGAAGTGAGAGAAGTTGGGCTGCGGATAACCAACAGCCTGTACCAGTTTAGCTTTGCCTTCAGAAAACAATGTCTGCAAACCCGTCATTGAAGGATGGATTCCTGTACCGGAAACACCGGCAATGGAAAGCACCCGGTTTTGAGGAATAGCCACATTACTCCGGGCATTGAAATAGTTAGAATAGTCTGCTACCGGTATCACCATGTTCATCCCATCATTACCTCCTGATAACTGAATAATCACCAGTACATGATCGGTGAGGGTATTGCCCCGCATCAATGCCTGTACGAGCGGCGAGTTTACATTAAAGGCTTTTACAGAGTATCCATTTATCACCTCGGGCAAAATGGCTGCTGCTGGTAAGGTGCTTACTAAAAAATCTCTTCTTTTCATTTTATATGCTTGAATAATGAAAATGCTGTTTTAAGCCAACTGGTATTCAGATAAATTGAAAAAATACTGGAACAGTGATTTCAGCCGGGTATTCACTATATTAAAATTAGCAACGGTGGGACTGGCCATATAAGCTGTCCAGGCATTGGTCCAATAATAATCCCATTGCTGTCCTGTCAATAATATCTGTGTTTTGATTTGTCCTTTTGATTGCACCGACAGTTCATTTCTGAAAAGTACCTGCAATGCTTCATCAATGAGATCATTCGGGTTGCCGGGATTATTCAGTGTTTGTGCAAAAGCCACACAATTGAATTGCACCCGGAAACCATTGCGGGCATAGCCGGTATTGATCATGGTGTCGGTAAACTGGTTTCGCTTTGGCAAAGAATCTGAGTTAATCCATATCTCATGAAAAGATGGCTCCTGGTAGTAGGCGGGCATGCCTGATACATTAGGAGGATCATGCAAGTTTTGTCCCATATTCACCATCCAGGTATAAAAAGTATTCCAAAGACCATAATTTGTATCCCAGTCCGTATCGGGGCGAAAGGCCACATTCATTTCCCGCAATGAGCCGATCACCTGGTCGGCAGGCGGCTTTATCATACAGCCCCGGTTCAGCATATCAAAAAAATGTTCACTTTTGAATAAAGCCGTGAGCAGTGGTTTGATCTCATAATTATTAGTTCTGAAAATATCTGCCAGCGGGGTTATCACATTCGTTTCGGCACTGGCATCAATTGCATAATAAACAAACCAGCGGTATATTTTGCGTACCAGGAATTTGGCTACCTCCTGTTGTTGAAAGATCATATTCAAAAGGTCATTCAGTTCCAGATCGCCGGCAGTAGCCCCCGTGCGGCCAGTGATAGTTGTATTATTAAAGAAAGAAGAAAAGGTCTTATTTTCTGTACTATGGCGGGTGGGATTAAATACCGAAGTATAAGTGGTGCCATTTATTTGCCAGCCGGTCAGGACTTTTGCTGCTTCTCTCACATCTGCTTCTGTATATTGGGAACCCGGGCCTTTGCCAAGTGTAAATAATTCCATAAGCTCTCTCGCATAGTTTTCATCGGGTGCGTTTTTGTTATTCAAATACCCGTTCAGGTAGCGGAGCATGGCTACGTCTTTTGTAATATCTCTTACCAGGTTCTTAAAATTACCAAGTCCGTACTGGCGTATCAATGAATGTTGCTTGTATACCCAATTGGCATTGCCCAGGTCAGAAGCTTCATTACCAAAATGGTCAATCCAGAACATGTTCAGTTTCTCCCGGATGCTTCTGTCCTGGTTGATGAGTACACCGGTCCACCATTTTTTGTACGAAGCACGGCGTTGTGATTGTACCGTACCATCACTGTTAATGTCATTGATCCAGGTGGTACCCTGAACAATGTTTGTATCCGGTGTGGTAGCATTGGGAGAAGTAACATATTCCTTAACAGGCACAGGTGGCGGTGGTGCGGTTGGTGTTAAAAGTTCATCCACTGCCTGGCTGACGGTCAGGTTCTTAAAATAGTTTACATCAGCTTTCTTTGCACCAAACATGGTTCTTTTCAGCAGATGAATTACTTCCTGTTCGGTCCACGGGCCTGCATAAGTATTAATACCGGAAGTAGTGCGGAATGGTTTGGCGGAACCGCCTTCATTGTCTGAAACATGCTTTTTTCTCTTGGCAGTCAGAAAATCTCTTCTATCCATAATAATAAGATTTTACCAGCCCGTATGAAGTAGTCGGACGGGGAGTAGCAATAGGCTGTGACACTAAAAGTACAGAATCGTTTAAAGTTTCTTTAACAAATATTGCGCCTAATCCGCTCATTTGCAATAGGAAAATAACGGCGTGCTGTTCACCCAATAAAAAAACGGATTGAAGAGCAATCCGGTCGTACTATACTCTGAAGTAAGGTGTTATAAATTCTCAATAATACCTGCGATGCCTTGGCCACCGCCCACACAGGCGGTAATCATTCCGTATTTCTTATTCAGCCGTTTCATATCATGCAGGTTTTGAATGGTCAGCTTACATCCGGTACAGCCAAGCGGATGCCCCAATGCAATAGCTCCACCGTTGATATTTACTTTGGCAGGATCAAGTCCGGCTTCTCGTATCACTGCCAGCGCCTGGGAAGCAAATGCTTCATTCAATTCTATCAGGTCAATATCGCCAAGGTTCATGCCTGCCTGTTTCAGCACTTTGGGAATAGCCGCCACAGGACCAATTCCCATGATGCGGGGATGCACACCTGCCACTGCGCTGTTTACAAGGCGACCAATAGGTTTTAATCCCAGTTCATTCATCATCTTCTCTCCCATTACTATTACAAAAGCGGCGCCGTCTGAGGTCTGAGAAGAATTGCCTGCGGTAACCACACCGCCTGCGGCAAATGCCGCATGCCATTACCGGAGCCGTCCTATATTCGCTCAGCACAATTCGCCGTACGGTACAGCGTTTGGATTGTCCTCGCAG
>JBEBIF010000486.1:0-2557 GCA_040080515.1 Chitinophagaceae bacterium
ATTGTAAACGACACCCTTTACTATATTGTAAAAAGAGTAAAAGGAACTATTGACGGCGATGTGTGCGAGGTGACGGATGATGAAATTGTATCCTATAACTTTCGGGGTCGGCTGGATAAAGGCATTAAGGTCACCAGCACCTTTCGCAAGAATGAAGGTGACAGCGCCTGGTATCTCGATGGCTCCTGGAAGACCAATGCCACTAAAAAATATTATGCCGTTACCGGAAAAGTTAGCCTGTCTGAAGAAAAAGACCTGACGGTTTCCAAACTGTTTCCGCACCTGGAAGAATTAAAACTGGCTGATGGTGTTGCTTTTTATAAAGAAAGAACCGAAACCACCCCTACTGTAAAGGTGGCGAAACCAGAAAAGTTCAATACCTCCTATACTGTAAACCCGGAGATATTGGCAACGCAAAGCGGGCCGGTTGTTGTTTCAGCCAGTCCAACGCTGGCCATTGCAGAACCAGTAGTCGTTGAAGAAGAGAAAAAAGGAGTGCCCGTAATAAAAACATCAACAGATGCCTTATCAAAAACAGAAACGAAAACCATTTCTCCTGATAATAACAATATCGCTCCTTCATCCACTTCAGCAACAGCTTCTGTAATTAAAAAAACGGTTCCGGCTGTTCGTGTAGTTGAAACTCCAAATGCTGTATCACCACAGTCTGTAGAAACCGTTGCCGTTAAGCCAATAGTGAAGCAGGCAGCCCCGGCAGCAGCAACTATTCCTGTATCTAAGAAACCAGAAACCGTAACTGCCTCTGTAAAAAATAATCAGCCACCAATAACCAACCAATCAACAAACCCTGCAAAGCCTGTTGTAAAAGCACCTGTTGCTCAGGCGCCTCCAACTGCAATTGCAAAGGCGGATCCGGTAAAAACAATGGCACCTGTTATGACTGCTGCCCCAGAAATAAGAAAACCGGCAATAGATATTATAGAGAAAGCTGCAGTAATCGCCGGAAGGAAATCAGAGTTCACACAAGTGGTGAATTTTAGATCCGACAGCCTGGTGATCTCTTTGTATGATAATGGTGAAATAGATGGTGATACAGTGAGTGTATTCATGAATGGAGAAACGATCCTTTCAAAACAGGGATTAAAATCCAGCGCAATCAAAAAGACCATTTATATCACACCTGGCGACCAGGAAGATTTTACACTGGTGATGTTTGCCGAAAGCCTGGGAAAATATCCTCCTAATACCGGCCTGCTCGTCATCCGGGATGGAGATGATGTGTACAACCTTCGTTTCAGTTCCGATTTTCAGAAGAATGCAGGAATTGTTTTCCGGAAGAAAAAGTAAATGTTAACCGCGGACCTGCCTGTCGGCAGACAGGGGCGCAAGGACGCAGAGGAATACATAGTGAATACAAGTAGCTCAAGTGACTACCGTTTAGTTATCTGTACACTCTCTTTCTCTATTTTTACCCTGTGCGAGATGTCTTTCCTCTGCGCCTCTGCATCTCTGCGGTAAGATTTGTATTTTATTTGCTGCCAGAAGGCCCTGTGGGCAGGTAAATTCTCCCAACTATTTAATTAGATTTATGGAATGAAACGATCATTTTGGTTTTTGTTCCTGCTGCTGCCTGTATTCGCTTATTCACAAACAACGCAGGTAGACACCGTCTATTCCACCAACACAAAAGACAAGTATGTGATCACCATCAGAAAGCCGTCCGGTTTTAGTACGGCCAAAAAATATCACCTGGTGTATATGACAGATGGCGGTATTGGTATTGGTGATTATGTGCTGGGAAGAAGCACATCGTGGGCCGCCACCATTCCTTCCAACTGTGTGATCATAGCTATTGGCCATACCGGCGATTGGCATGACAAACGCTCAAGAGACCTGATCCCTTCAGATATTACCAAAAATGCTGAAACGAATTTTGGCAAAGCTGATAAATTTTAGCTCTTCCTGAAAAACGAACTGATCCCTTCTGTTGAAAAAAAACTGACCAACAAAAAGAGCCGGGCTTTTATCGGTCATTCGTTTGGTGGCCTGTTTTGTTTATACCTGTTGTTTAAAGATGACAAATTATTCGACCGGCATTTTGCCATCAGCCCTTCTTGCTGGGCCAATAATAATGAGCTGGATAAAATAGAAGAAGCCTATTTTAAAAAGAACAAACAGCTCAATGCCAATGTTACCATCTATGTGGGTGGCCTGGAATTTTTAAATAAGGTCTTGTATAGCACCCGCAGTTTTTATACCACCGTTACAGGTAGAAAATACAAAGGTCTTACAATGGTAAAAGATGAGATCGGCAATGCTAATCATTTCAGCATTCGCAAGCCGGCAGTGGACCGGGCATTGGCGCAGTTGAAGGATTGATTGGGTGTATCTTTGGTTTTCTTTAAACAAAATAAATGGCAGAAGATAGTTCGATAATCCTTCCATCAGGAAATGATGTAGCAGCAATTCGTCTTACCCAATACTCCCACGGCGCCGGCTGCGGCTGCAAGATCGCCCCCAAAGTGCTCGACGAAATACTGAAAAGCAGTTTTGTCTTTCCTGATAACGATAAGCTACTGGTAGGCAATAACAGCAA
>JBEBIF010000487.1:0-2554 GCA_040080515.1 Chitinophagaceae bacterium
TTTTACAACCAATGGTTTTTTGCCTAATGAAATATCATTGAGGCCTTCGATAGCTTCCCGGGCTTCCGTATCATTTGGCATTTCTACAAATCCAAATCCTTTACTTTTTCCGGTTTCCCTGTCCATGGCAACTTTGACGGAAGTAACTGTACCAAATTTTTCAAAAAATTCTTCCAGCTCAGCATCATCCATATCATAGGGCAGACCCGCTACAAAAATCTTCATCTTGCTTCTTTTTTACAAATGTACTAAGAAAATCTTTCAGGGCTAATAGTTTCATATCAGCCACTCCATTAGGGCCATTTTTTATTTAGACCTGTCAACATTTCTCCCGAAAAAGAATCCGGCAACGCCGCAGGTGGCAGCCCCGGCTGCTACCCAAATCAAATTGCCATTGGTGGCAAAATAACCAACCGCCAACCCTAATAAGCCGCCCAGGATAGCAAAGATCACTGCTGCCCTTGTTTTAGGTGAAGCGGAGGATACCGTGCTGCCTTCCTGGCTGTGTTTAAACTGCCGTAGGTGTTCTTTGTGTTTTTTGCGATGGTGCGACCTGGCCATTTTTTATTTTAAAGTTACCATTTATCAGCCAAGGACGCTCTTTCACCAATAAATAATTTATATCAGCAACCATCTTTTTAAAGCCTGGTGGCAAGCAATTTGTCAATATAACTATCAATGACCTGGTACTGTTCTTTATACATCTCCGGTATTTCAGTTGATGACCCCGTACTCACGGAAAGACGTTGCGCTCCCCAGGTAAGAGTAATGGCGGTGGTGCCCATATCATATACAATACCTTTTCTTAGATCCGATCTTATCTGGTTGAATTTATTGGACCGCAGCATTCCCAGCAGTTCATCGAGTTCTTTTTGAGTGAAAGAAAGCGTTTTTTTAGCATGGCCTTCTTCGCCTTTTGTTTCATAGAAACTGCCGGTTTGTTTTATTTCAAGGTGACTGGTAAAATCCCGCATTCCACCTCCATAGGTAATGGTAAGTACCATGTCTGCCGGCCAGGTGTCCGGAAGCCCGGTTTGGGCCGATGTATTGATACAAGAAACAAAAAAGGAAAGCAGAAGCAGGGGGCGGAAGAAGTTTGTTTTCAGGTAATTCATGAATCCGTTTTTAGTAGTAAAGAAATAAGTACGGGGGCAGGATGCCTGTATCCGGATCACTACATAACTACGGTTGTTAAAAAATTATGGTCTAATTTAGTCCATCAATAATTAAAGAAGAGTGACCGGAAAGTATATCAGGCGTATTGTATTATCAATCATCATTTGGGTATTCCCGTTTGTTTCAATGGCCCAGTTATGTACCGGCAGCTTTGGTGATCCGGTAGTAAACATCACTTTTGGTGACGGCATCACACCTGATTTTAATTTTACTCCACCCAGCGCCTACACTTTTACAAACGCAGCATGCCCAAATGATGGGTTTTACACCATCAGGAATAATTCTTCCGGATGTTTTTCCGGCAGCTGGCATACCGTTTCATCCGATCATACCGGTGGCGGAGCTTTTATGCTGATAAATGCTTCTTATACACCCGGCGATTTTTTTCTGGCGACAGTATCCGGTCTTTGCCCAAACACTACGTACGAATTTGCTGCCTGGGTAATGAATGTATTAAGGACCACTACCGGTATTCAACCCGACCTGACCTTTACCGTAGAAAATACTTCTGGAGCAGTACTCAACCAATTTTTTACAGGAGGGATAGTTTCCACACCTAATCCGCAATGGAACCAGTATGGTTTTAATTTTACTACCGGCGCTACAGGTACTGCCATTATACTAAGGATCACCAACAATGCTCCGGGGGGCATAGGCAATGACCTGGCGCTTGACGACATTACCTTCCGGCCCTGCGGTCCGCAAATTACTTCTGTTATACAAGGTAATAACCCCAGGATTGACCATTGCGTAAACGACCAGGTGGCATATACGTTTGATGGAACAGTTTCTACCGGTTACATCTCACCAGTATATCAATGGCAACTGAGTACCGACTCCGGTAAAATATGGAACGATATTTCCGGGGCAACCTCGGCGAGCTATGTACGGCAGCCCACGGTAATTGGAAATTTCTGGTACAGGCTTTCTGTTGCAGAAACAGGAAATGTTGGAATACCCGGTTGCAGGATCTCTTCAAATGTGCTTATAATAAATGTACATCCAAAGCCTGGGGTCTCCGCCGGGCCCGACAGGATATTGATCAAAGGAAACACCACCACCTTACTGGGAAAGGTGACCGGTGAATCGCCGGTGTACAACTGGTGGCCACCGGATGATCTCAATGATGTTACCAAACTGCAACCGCTCGCCAATCCCGGTTCTGATATGCAATACCACCTTTCTGCTATTTCACTATTCGGCTGCACCAATGAAGATTTTATGCTGGTGAAAGTGGTGGCCGGCATTTTTGTACCAACTGCTTTTACGCCCAATAATGATGGAAAAAATGATAGCTGGAGAATTCCTTATCTCGATCCGGAACTGGGAGCCACGGTAAGGGTGTTTAACAGGTGGGGACAAATCGTTTATACTACCA
>JBEBIF010000488.1:0-2522 GCA_040080515.1 Chitinophagaceae bacterium
GTGCGGGCACCGGTCGTGGTACTGGTTACAAACAATTTCAACGCTGGTTGTATGAACGTAAGTTTCATACGGACGAAAACGGTTATTTTATTTCTCCTCAAACAGAATGGGATAATTATTTACAGAGCCGAAGCAGTATGAGAACTGAAACAACGGCGGCGGCCAATTGGGTACCACTTGGCCCAAGCAGCTGGACACATACTTCCGGCTGGAATCCGGGTACCGGCAGGATTTCTGCTGTGGCAATCCACCCGGCTAATGAGAATATAATATATGTTGGGTCACCCGGTGGTGGTTTATGGAAATCAGTTAATGGAGGAGCAAATTGGGCTCCCCTTACAGATAATAATTCTTTGTGGATGTCCGTCTTTGCAATAACTATTGATCCAATAGATCAAAATATTATTTATGTTGGTACAAGTAACGGGATATTATTAAAGTCAACCAATGCAGGTGGTACATTTATCCAAACAGGGGCGGGTCCATCAGGTACTATTAAAAAAATCCTCGTTCATCCAACTTCTACCAATATAGTTTTTGCCTGTGCGAGCAATGGTATTTTCAGATCAACCAATGGCGGTACTTCCTGGACTCAGGTACATTCCGGCAGTAAAGAAGATATTGAATTTAAACCCAATGATGCAAATACCATGTATGCATCTGGTAATGATGTGGTGCGTTCCGGAGATAACGGCGTAACATGGACAACTTTAGGAATAGCCCAGGGGATTACAAATAGTGGACGAACATTAGTGTCTGTGTCTGCAGCTAATCCTAATATTGTTTATGCTGTGCAGGCCAGCGGGAGTTTGTTTGGAAGAATGTACCGGTCAGCTGATGCGGGGTTGAGTTTTTCTACTACAGTTGTAGGCAATCCTGCAAGTGGTACTAATTATTTTGGATACCCCCCAGATGGTACGGGCACAACCGGTCAAGCTACTTATGATATGGGAATGGATGTATCTCCCACCAATGCAGATGATATTTATATCGCCGGTATCATTTGTTGGAGATCAATCAATGGCGGCACTTCTTTTACTGCTTTGACAGTGTGGTCCTATCCTAATGGCACAGGATACAACCATGCAGATGTTCATGGATTATTCTGGATAAACAGTACCATCTATTCCATTTCTGATGGGGGCATATATAAAAGCACCGATAGCGGAGACAACTGGACAGACCTTTCTCCCGGACTAACCATCCGGCAGTTTTATCGTATGGCCAATTCACAAACCAATGCCAGTGTAATTACCGGGGGAGCACAGGATAATGGAAGCGTAACCAGACAGGCATCTGGCAACTGGGTTGATTGGCTGGGTGCAGATGGTATGGAAGGTTTGGTAAGCCCCACCAATCATTTAAAACTTTGGGGTACCAGCCAGGGTGGAGACATTTACAGGTCAACTAATGGAGGAAATTCCTATTCAGGCCTCACACAACCTTCTCCCGGTCAATGGGTGACACCTTTAGCTATTCATCCTGCCGATGAAACCATTTTATTTGGTGGCTGGACAGGAGTCTATAAATCAATCAACAGTGGAACAACCTGGACTAATATTTCAAGCGGCATAATTACTTCAACATTAGCTGATCTGGCAGTTGCGCCTTCCGATCCCAATTATATTTATGCTTCAAACGGATCTGTTTTATACGTTACAACTAATGATGGTGTTTCCTGGACAACAAGAAGTGCACCTTCTACTATCAACGATATTGCTGTTGACCCTACCAATCCTTCTAAAATATGGATTGCCTGCAACAGCTCGACAAACAGGGTGATGGTTTCAACAGATGCCGGAGCTACTTTTACCAATATTTCATCTAATCTTCCCACTATTGTAGCAAGAACTATCGTAGTAGATGATAATACGCCAAGGGGTATTTATGTAGGAATGAATATTGGTGTTTATTTTAAGCAAGAATCCGATGCCAACTGGACGGACTATTCAACAAACCTTCCGCTTGTGGCTATCAATGAACTTGAAATTCAAAAAGCCACTAATAAAATAAGAGTGGCCACCTATGGCAGAAGTATCTGGGAAAGCCCGGTAGCAGATGTCGCAGTTCCGGGAGGGTTTACTTTTAACAGTCCTGCGCCGACTACCGCCATTTGTCCAGCAGCCTCAACAATGAGTATTACCTTAGGAACAATTGCAAGCGGTGGTTTTACTAATCCGGTCACTCTTTCTGCTACAGCAGGTATTCCTGCCGGCACCAATATTACATTCGGAACAAACCCTTTAACACCCGGCAATAGCAGTATTATCAATTTAAATAATGCTAATACATTAGCAGCTGGCTCATATATAATAACCATAACAGGAACTGCTATTGGTGCTGCAACGCAAACCAGAGATCTTACTTATACAATTACTTCCGGTACTGGTCCGACTATCAGCGCACAGCCAGCAGGCCAGACAATATGTGAGGGAGGAAATATTTCTTTTTCCATTATTTCTATAGGTGCTACTTCATTCCAGTGGCAGCTAAGCTCCGATGCTGGCGGTTCATATAATAAC
>JBEBIF010000087.1:0-11175 GCA_040080515.1 Chitinophagaceae bacterium
AAAAATATTGATGAAGTGGCGGCTGCTTCTTTTGCAGGTTATCCTGCTGCTATCGACAAAGCAAAGGCAGCCAACGGGGATGTTGCACAATTGAAAGACGCAGTTATCATTTACAATAACAGGAGCAAATAAGCGGCTGGCAGTTATAACATGTTGCAGTAAGTAAATCAACGTTAAAAGTTTAACCATGAGAAAGATAGTATTCCTCCTGGGGATAGTGCTGCTGCCGTTTATTATGCTGGCGCAAAATGTTTCCCTGTCACAAACCATAAAAGGAACGATAGTGGATGAGCAGTCAGGCAATATCCTGGCAAATGCCACGGTGATGCTGGAAGGAAGCAATTCAAAGACCGGCATTTCCGATTCATTGGGAATTTTCAAATTGAAAAATGTGCCGCTTGGCCGTCAAACCATCCGTATCACTTTGATCGGGTATGAAGAAGCCATTATCCGGAACATCGAGGTCACTTCTTCCAAAGAAGTGGTGCTGGAAGTGAAAGTGAAAGAGAAAATAAAAAAACTGGATGAGGTGGTACTGAAAAGCGGGAGGGGAAAAGGTAAGGCATTGAATGATGCTGCCCTTGTAAGTGCCAGGCAATTTAGCGTGGATGAAGCGGTCCGCTATTCCGGCACCAGGAACGACCCGAGCAGGATGGCACAAAATTTTGCCGGTGTAAGCGGCAGTAATGATGCAAGGAATGATATTATTATCCGGGGGAATTCTCCTGCAGGTGTGTTATGGCGGATGGAAGGCATTGATATTCCCAATCCTAATCACTACAGTACGCTGGGTTCCACCGGCGGTCCGGTAACGATATTAAATACCAACACCCTGAAGAATTCCGATTTCCTGACCAGCGCCTTTCCTGCACAATATGGCAATGCACTGGCGGGTGTTTTCGATCTGCGGATGCGGAATGGCAATAATGAAAAGTATGAGTTCCTGGGGCAAATGGGCTTTAATGGTTTTGAATTTGGTGCCGAAGGCCCGGTAAATAAGAAAACAAAGTCTTCTTTCCTTATCAACTATCGTTATTCATTGATCGCTGCAGTGCAAAAATTGGGCTTGAGTGTTGGCACGGGCGATGCGACTCCTTACTACCAGGATATAAATTTCAAACTGAACATTCCAACTAAAAAAGCAGGTACATTCAGCTGGTTTGGATTAGGCGGTGAAAGCCATATAGATTTTGCTGCACAGGATGAGGACAATTTGTATTCAACAAATGACGGGACCTTGCGTGACCGAAAATTTAAATCATTGACTGGCGTTACCGGGCTTACCCACACCTATTTCTTTGATCCCACAACGTCCGGAAAGATCATGCTGGCAGTATCAGGGTTTGATTCAAAATACCGGGAAGAGTTTTTCAACAGTACGAAACCTGACAAAACCGCCTTTGATAAAAAGAATTCGCAGGTAAAAGTTTCCGTGGGTTATACATTCAATAAAAAGTTCAGTTCAAAGAACCAATTGACGGCCGGTATCATCAGTGACCGCAGCCGGTTGAAGCTCAGACAGGATTACATTCCCGATGGTGATTCGGTGCTTACCACTTTCTTTAATACCACGGAAAATGTAACACTGGTGAGAGGCTATAGTAATTTTAATCATCGCTTCTCGGATAAACTGTCATCCAACTTTGGGTTATATTACCAGCTGTTTACATTAAACAGTAAGCAAAGCATCGAACCCAGGTGGAATATAAAATACCAGTTTCAGCCAAATCAATCCCTATCATTTGGAACAGGACTGCACAGCCAAACCCAGCCACTGGAAGTTTATTTTTACCAGACAACCGGCAGCAGTGGACAAATGGAGCGAACTAATAAGGATCTCGGATTTGTAAAGAGTTTTCATAATGTGCTGGGTTATGATGTGAATTTTTCAAAGCACCTCCGGTTGAAAGCAGAAGTATATGGTCAGTACATTTTTGATGCAGCAGTGGAAAAGACCGCTTCTTCTTTTAGTATGCTTAACAGCGGGGCGGATTTTTATTTTCCTGATAAGACGAACCTGGTGAATGAAGGGAAAGGCTATAACTATGGAGTGGAGCTGACGCTGGAACGTTTTTTAGACAAAGGATTCTACTACCTGGTCACTGCTTCTGTTTTTGAAAGCAAGTATAAGGGCAGTGATGATGTGTGGAGGAACACGGCTTTTAACACAGGCTTTGTTACTAATATACTGGGAGGTAAAGAATTCAGGCTTGGCAAAAAAGGATTGATGGGCATTGATACAAAGGTCGCTTATGCCGGCGGTCAGCCGTATACACCCTTCGATTTTGATGCATCAGAAGCACAAGGGTATGTGGTTTTTCAAGAAAATGATGCATACAGCCTGCGGAATGATGCCTACCTCCGCTGGGACCTGAAATTTTCCTACACCCGCAATGGAAGGAAAGCCACCCAGAAATGGTACATTGATTTTCAAAATGTGACGAACCGGAAAAACATTTATATTAAAACACTGAACCCAAAAACTGGTGTAACGGATGTGATTAACCAGATCGGTTTTTTCCCGAATGTAAATTACCAAATTACGTTTTGATTGACGGCGGGGGGTAGGAACAGGGCATCCCCTGTCTCTACCCGCCGCTAATAATAATCCAATACAGAATTAATTATACCTTTATCTCTTATGTGGCGTACCAATAGTAAAATAGGATTTGATGACCGGCTGCTGGTACTGATCATGATACCACTCACTTCGCTGATCGTACCTATTGTCTTTTTCGGGCTTCGGTTTACCAAGATCCCTTTCTTCGGCTGGAGGAATTACTGGACCACCCTTATTATTACTGCAGCAATATGGCTGGGCAACAGGTATATCATGATATGGAGCCGCACCCGCTATCCGCAATTTGAGGAGGTGAAAAAAAGGCTGATCATTCAATCGTTGGTAATGCTGGTGTTCACGATCATCGTTACCAATTCACTTGGATTTGCCCTCCAGGACTATTGTCAGCTTACCAATGTGGAAGTGTATCCAGGCCGGGGTTTATCGGATATTATCCTGAACTCAAATAATGCTGCTCTGTTTTGTACGCTGGCGGTAGCGGCTATTTACGAAAGCATTTATTTTATAAGTGAACTGAAGAAGTCGGTAGGGGAGAAAGAACTTTTGAAAAGAGAAAGCCTGAATGCACAGTTAAGTGCACTTAAGACCCAGGTGAACCCGCATTTCTTATTTAATAACCTGAACACCCTGGTTTCCATTATTCCGGAAGACCCGCAACAGGCTGTAAAATTTGTACAGCAACTTTCCAAAGTGTACCGGCATATACTGGAAGTACAGGATGAACAAAGTATTCCATTGAAAGATGAGCTGGATGTGATGAAGGCTTATGCTTTTTTATTGCAAACAAGATTTGGCGACAACCTTGACATTACTATTGATGTGCCAGACGAGAAACTGAAAAAAAGGATCGTTCCGCTTTCTTTGCAAATATTAATGGAGAACGCCATTAAGCATAATATCGTTTCTTCTGATAAACCTCTGAAGGTAAGTGTTACCGCACTAAACGGCCGGCTGGTGGTAAGCAATAACCTGCAAAAAAAGAACCAGGTGAATGAGTCAACCGGTATTGGATTAGATAATATTCGTAACCGTTGCAAATTGCTGGGAAACGGGCAAGTAGAAGTAACAGAAAACGGATCTAATTTCACAGTTTCAATCCCATTGAGTGATACGTAGTATGCGGGTAATAATAATAGAAGATGAAACCCCTGCAGCCAACCGGCTGGCCAAACTGCTTCAGAGCATCGGTGATGAGATGGAAGTGGTGAAACGGCTCGACAGCGTGGAATCCGGTGTCCGGTACCTGAAGTCTGCCGAAAATATTGACCTGATCTTTATGGACATACAGCTGGGTGATGGGCTGAGCTTTGATATTTTTCAGCAAACAGAAGTAAAGGCACCGGTAATATTCACAACCGCATTTGATCAATACACCTTAAAAGCATTTAAAGTAAACAGCATTGATTATTTATTGAAACCAGTGGATGAAAATGAGCTGCAACAAGCCGTTGAGAAATACCGGCAACTGTACAACGGTAATGGAAACGGCTTTTCTGAAAAGATATTGAAACTGGTGCAGTCAATGAATGCAGGAGTATATAAAGAACGGCTGCTGATAAAGAGAGGCCAGCAGTTAAGTTATCTGAAAACAGTACAAGTGGCTTACTGCTTTGCGGATGGCAAACTTTGTTATGCCGTTGATTTTGATAACAACAAATACTTACTGGAGCTAAATCTCTCACAACTGGAAGAGCAGTTGCAGCCTGTAAAATTTTACCGGGTAAACAGGCACTTGCTGATCAATATAGATGCTGTAAGTAAAGTGCATACCTGGCTTGGTGGCCGGCTAAAACTGGAATTGTCACCCTCCACCACGACAGACACCATAGTAAGCAGGGAACGGGTAAACGGATTTAAAGAATGGTTGGGTCAATAGCAGGTGGCATTTATTTTGGTTGCTGCAATCTTCTTTTCAACTCCTGTTCAGCATAGGTAAATACCTTTTTCATCAGGTCTGTTTTTCTTAATTCATACTTTGCCCGTACCTGCTCTTCTTCATTGGCAACCATCATAAACATCAGGTCAATTACCCGTGCAGATATAAAATCTGTAAGACTGGTCTCCAGTGGTTTATTGATAAAAGGAATGCTGTTGTAAATTTTAGTGATACCGCTCCATTCTTTATCGGCACCTTCTGTTTTTATAGTGCTGTCCACAATGGGCCGGAAGGCGGTCATCAGGCCGGGTTTCATTTCCTGCTTGAAATAATCTGTGGCAGCATGCGTATTATCGGTGATCAGGATTTTGGCGGCATCTTTTATGGACATGCTTTTGATGGCATCAAAGAAAAGAGGTTTGGCAACGGAAACCGCGGAAGACATGGCCCTTGTAAACTTTCCGGTTACCTGGTTAATGGCTTTATCGAAACCAAGGTCTCTCAAAGTATTTTCAATTTTTGCTGCTTCACCCGGAAAGACAAAACGTACCAGCGGATTTCCATTCGGGTCTGCAAACGCATCCAGGCTTTTGAATAATCCTTGTGACAAAGCATCCTTTAAGCCCAAAGCCATTTCAAGCTCGGAGGGAATAAGCCCCAGTTTCTTTAATGAACTACATCCGGAAAGTAATAATACAACAGGCAGGGTAACAAGAAGCAGTAATCGTTTCATCAGGAAGTGTTTAATTTAGTTGCGGGTCTATCGGAAAGTTAACCATCATTTCATAATCGCCGCCAAGATGTTTTAATGAATCCTTCCATATTTCACCATAATTATCATGGAAGATAAGTTTGCGGATGGCTTTTACGGTCAGCCAGGTCTTTTCATTTAATTCTTCCTTCAGTTGGCCTTCACTCCATCCGGAGTAACCGATATAGAACCTGATCTTATTCGCATCAATAGCTGAGTTTTTAATAAGATCAACTACAGCATCAAAGTCGCCACCCCAATACACACCTTTTATTACTTCATGGCCGCCGGGAATTTGTTCGGGGTATTGATGCAGAAAATGAATAGAATCCAATTGTACCGGCCCTCCGTAAAAAACAGGAAGTTGATGCCCTTCCAGTTCTGGTATCAGCTCATCAATAGTGTTTTCATATTGACGGTTCAATACAAAACCAAAACTGCCTTCTTCTTTATGCTCGCATAAAAAAACGACGGTTCTCAAAAAGTTGGGGTCTTTGAGAAAGGGATCTGCTATCAATAATATGCCCGGGGCCAGCTCAACCATAGTCTAATTTAGCATAAAATTTATTTTCCTGCATTTTTGTAAAAAGCAGTTAAAATAAACCGGGTACCCTGTTCAGGGTATTGAAGGCCGGTTTTCTGCTGTATTTTTGTATGCTGCTCCGTCTTGAGTATCTTGGGCAGCAATAAACACACTTTTTGTGAAGCGGACTTTCACCATTATTACCGTTTTGATCAGCCTGTCGCTGATAGGCATAATTGTCATCCAGATATCCTGGTTGAAAAATATGGTATTGCTGAGAGAAGAGCAGATCAAACATAGTGTAGAGGAAAGCACGGTGGCAGTGGCCAATGAACTGGCACAGCAAAAAGGGAGTTATGCTGCGGGTGGTAATCCCCGAAAAGGGTTTTTATCAGATGAACTGAACCTGGATGTATTCAAACCATTAAGTATAGGCAAAGGGATTGATGTGGACCTGGTACGGCAAAAAATAGAAAAGGAATTTTCCCAAAGGAATTTAAAGAATATCCGCTTTGAATTTGGTATTGCGATTTTTGATAATAACGGGGACGCTAATTTCGAACGGATGTCCTCCGATTTTACAAAAGTGTTTGAAAATACAACCGATAATTTTCATACCAACTTTGAAATAAAAGCCCTGAGCGGAACGGCAGGGGAGAACCTGAGTGTAAATGAGGCCTTGTTTGTATCGGTGCCCAACATAAAGGGGTTGGTGTTTAAATCATTGCGCTGGCGGATTATTACCTCCGTTTTTTTCACCCTTATAATTTTAGCTGCATTTTACCTTACAGTTCGTACCATGCTTCGCCAGAAAAAACTGGGAGAGATCAAGAATGACTTTATTAATAACATGACTCATGAGTTTAAAACACCTATTGCCACTATTTCATTGGCAGTAGATGCCATGAAGAATGAAAAAGTGATAACGGACCGGGAAAAGCTGGGCTATTTCAGCAGTATCATCAAAGAAGAAAATCAACGGATGAACCGGCAGGTGGAAACTATTCTGAAAGCGTCCCAGTTAGAAAAGCAGGAAGTGGACCTGACCTTAAAACCTGTCCATGTGCATGAAGTGATACATGATGTGGTGGATAATTTTGTATTGCAACTGGAAGACAAGAGCGGAAAAGTAGAATTGCAGCTGAATGCACAAAATGACCTTGTGGATGCCGATGAAGTTCATTTTTCCAACCTGGTAAACAACCTGGTGGATAATGCAGTAAAATATGCTAAAGACGATACTCCCCCGGTTATAAAACTATCCACCAGTTCTAACGGGAAACATTTTTCAATGAAAATAGAGGATAACGGAATTGGGATGAACCGGGATACGGTGAAAAGGATCTTTGAACGGTTTTACCGGGCACATACGGGTAATGTTCATAATGTAAAGGGCTTTGGACTTGGATTGAGCTATGTAAAAACAATGGTGGAAGCCCATGACGGAGATATCAAGGCAGAAAGTACATTGGGTAAGGGGAGTATCTTTACTGTTGATCTGCCGTTGAAAAAAAATTAATTCTCTTTTCTCCATAACAAACTTCCATCTCCATAACTAAGAAAGCGGAAATCATTTTGCAGGGCATAAGCATACACCTTTCTCCAGCCAGCCTGTCCGCCAGGCAGGTCAGAACCAATTAGCGCCGCTACAAGTAATAACAGGGTTGATTGAGGCTGATGAAAATTAGTGATCAGCCCCTTTACAATTTTAAATGAGTACCCGGGCGCAATAAGTAGTTGTGTTTTGGTAATTAATCGCTCCAGTTTATTTTGCTCCATCCAGGCTAATAAAGATTGCAGGGCATCTCTAACAGAAATGTCTTTATCTGCCAACTCATAAGCCTCCCATTGTTGAAGATGTATTGACTCCTGACTATCGGCTACCGACTCCTGACTCTTCACTCCCAGCCAATAAAGACTTTCGATCGTACGAAGTGAGGTGGTTCCCACAGCAATGATAGTATTATCAGGATTTTCTAAGATATTCTTAATAGTGGCTTTTGATACGTCGATCCATTCAGCATGCATTTCATGCTCCTTCATAGTAGCACTCTTCACCGGTTTGAATGTGCCTGCGCCAACATGCAGTGTTACAAAATCTGTTTGAATATGCTTTACAGTAAAGTCTGTAAATATTTTTTCAGTAAAATGTAATCCTGCTGTTGGAGCAGCAACAGATCCATCAAAACGGGCATACACCGTTTGATACCTTTCAACATCCGACTCTTCAGCTTCACGTTTTATATATGGAGGCAGCGGAATGGCGCCAGCCAGGTGCAATACTTCTGCAAAGCTTAATGAATCGGGTTGCCAGAACAATTCTATGATAAAAGTTCCGCTTCTTTTTTCAATATAGTTTGCCTGCAGGGTTATTTCCTGGCCGGCAATTGTAATTTTCTTTTCTAATAACTGACCTGCTTTCCATTTGGAAACACCACCTATAAGGCATTGCCAGTACACACGTTCTTTTTGTGCCATCGCCGTGGTAATATCAGCATACTGCTCATGCGGTTCAAGACAAAAGATCTCTATTACCCCACCGGTAGGTTTTTGGAAAAGTAACCTTGCTTCCACTACTTTGGTGTTATTGAAGATTAATAAGGAGTTTTCAGGAATGTGCTGAGCGATGTTTCTGTAAACATCCCTGGTTATTTCTCCTTCTTTATAGATAAGAAGTTTGGAAACGTCTCTTGCTGCCAATGGATATTTGGCAATTTTTTCTTCAGGAAGATCGTAGGAATAATCCCGGATGGATATTTTCTTGGGGTCTGTCATGATACAACTAACTGTTGTAATGGTGAATGACAAAAGTACTATCGTTTACTTACAGGTACAACTAATTTCAACCCGCTCCATATCTCACTCACAGCACAAACCTTTACATCTACAAGGTCATTTTGCAATGCATAATTCCGGATAGTATCTTCTGTAATATCAGTCGGGATTTTTGCACTCTTCTTATACCAGGAAACCCAAATGGTAATGGAGGGGTTCTTCTTATACACAGGCTTCAGCTTTTTCATTTCACTTTCAAATTCTTTTGCTGTTTTTACAAAAAGATGAACGAATTCAGGTGTTTCATTCTTCTTGCTGTGTTGATCACTGATGTTTGCCTGGAGTAAGACATAATAATCATCCGGTTCATTTAGTAACAGCACTTTCATATCCGGTTTGATACCGAGTTTTTGTAAAAGAGGTGTTCCGGAATAGCCCGCTGTTGCCATTGATGCTGATTTAAGTTTAGCGAAGTAACAAGTTCTCTTTATACTTCGTACTTCCTGCCTCTTGTTTGTCCTATCCACAGCTTATCCACTGCAATTCACATCAAATTCACGGTAGTTTTCGCCAAAAAGGGCCTCTATTTTCTGAAAGCCTTAACCAGCGATGATTTCAGGGCAAAATAGGTTGGGGATAAAAGAATTACGGAAAAATTTGGTAGTTAAGTGGGAAAAAGTGTTATTTTGTGTCAATTATTTAAAAATTGACTCAACCTACTGATAATGACAGGCTTTCTCGGAGAATTCGAGGCTACTTTGGACGCCAAGGGGCGGTTCCTCCTCCCGGCAGGGTTCAAAAAGCAATTGCCGGAAGAAGAAACAGGCCGCTTCGTTATCAACAGGGGATTTGAAAAATGTTTAGCTCTCTACCCAATGAGGACCTGGGAGCCGCTCTTTGCAAAAATTACCGGGCTGAATGAGTTTGACCCCAAACAGCGGGAGTTCAGACGGGCTTTTTTGAACGGTGCCACTTTCGTGGAGCCCGACACAGCCGGCCGGATACTGTTGCCACCAAGCCTGAAGGCCTATGCGGAGTTGCAGAAAGATATTGTGCTGATGGCAACAGGAGATAAAATAGAAATCTGGGATAGTAATAAGTACAAACAGTTCTTTGATTCAATTTCTTCGGATGCATTAAGTGACATGGGAAGGGATGTGCTGGGAGGAAAGGGTGAAAGTTAATTAGTTAATCAGTCAATTGGTAATCAGGATATGCGAAAACCAAAAAAGAATACTGAGAGTGTAAGCCCTGATAAACCAATTAACCAATTAACCAGTTCTTATCACATACCGGTATTGCTCACAGAAACGATAGCAGCGCTTAACATTCAGCCGGGTGGCATTTATGTTGATTGCACTTTCGGTGGTGGTGGTCATTCAAAGGCCATTTTGGAGCAACTGGGCCCTAATGGAAAATTGGTTGCCTTTGACCAGGATCCAGACGCAAAAGAAAACCTGCCTGATGACGAAAGATTAGTTTTTGTTTCACACAATTTTCGTCACCTGCAACGTTTCCTGAAGCTGGAGGGAATAATGGCAGTTGATGGTATCATGGCTGACCTCGGCGTCAGTAGTCACCAGTTTGATGAAGCGGGAAGAGGATTTTCTATCCGCTACAATGCAGAACTGGACATGAGAATGGACCCACGCCAAACCCTGACTGCTTTTGATGTGGTAAATACCTACTCAGAACAACAGTTGCACAAGCTGTTTGAACAGTATGGTGAAGTGACCAACTCCAAAACTTTAGCCAAAACCATCGTTCAGGTTAGAAATGTCGCCTCACTCAAAACGATTGATGGATTTAAAAATGCACTCCGGGAAATTGTTAAAGGAAACCCCAACAAGTACTTCGCCCAGGTTTTCCAGGCTTTGAGAATTGAAGTGAACGACGAATTAAGCGCATTGAAAGAAATGCTTCAGCAAATCCCATCCTTATTAAAGCCCGGGGGAAGAGTGGCCATCATTACGTTTCATTCTCTGGAAGACAGATTGGTAAAGAATTTTTTTCGCCGCGGTTCATTTGATGAACCGGAAGAGAATCCCTTTATCAACACCGAACCGGTAAGCCAGCTGAAAGTGATAACAAAGAAACCAATGTTGCCGGCTGATAGCGAAATGAAGCAAAACCCGAGAAGCAGAAGTTCAAAACTGAGAGTGGCGGAAAAAATTACAGATAGAGAGTGATGAGTTTAGGGTGGAGCTGAAATGAAAAAAGTATCACAATACATATATAAAGGTGTAACGATTTTTAGAAAATCTATATCCTTTGAAATCAACCCCTGCTTAAAAACAGGAAAGTGAAAAACCAAACTAACGAGCCTAAAAACTCATTTATGCCGGAACAAAACGAAAAAGAACAGGACCCAAAAATGGTGTTGTCTAATGGCCAGGCAAACTGGAAGCGATGGCTGAACTATCAGTCACTCGTAAAGCAGATCCCTTTCTTTTTGTTCCTCGCATTGCTGGCAGTTATCTATATCTATAACGGCCATTATGCAGATAAGACTATCCGAAGAATAAATAAGACGAGCAAAGAAGTAAAAGAATTGAAATACGAATACGTGGCAGTGAAAAGTAAAGTGATGTTTCAGAGCAAACAAAGCGAACTGGTGAAATCGGAAGCGATACAACAACTGGGGTTGAAAGAGCTGGAGCAGTCGCCGG
>JBEBIF010000088.1:0-11148 GCA_040080515.1 Chitinophagaceae bacterium
TGCATTGCAGGATGAAGAGTTTGACCGGTCGCAGCAGCTCTATTCCATTCCGGCCTGGCTGGGCAAGGCCAAAGCGCTGCGGGTGTCTGAGTTCCTGCATTTGTTAAGCGCCGCGGCGGTGCTTAGTGCCGGCTGGAATGGGCACTTTGGCTGGCTGTACTTTGTGGGCACAGCCATATTTATAGTGATGCTCGGCTACCAGCATTCCATCGTAAAGCCGACTGACCTCAAAAGGGTGAATCTGGCCTTTATGACCGCCAACGGGATCGCCTCAGTTGTTTTCGCCATCTTTGTCATCGCCGACTTATTCATAAATTAAAATTCATCAAACCAATAAAACGACTTCAGATCAGGAAACTTCGTACTTCTGACTTCTGACCTCGTACTTCAAATGCCCCGCATCCTCTCCATAGACTATGGCCTTAAAAGAACCGGCCTTGCCGTTACGGACCCGTTTCAGATAATCGCCACTGGGTTAACCACCGTAGCATCCGGTACGTTAATTGATTTCCTGAAGGATTATTTTTCCAAAGAGCCCGTTGAACTGATCATAATCGGCGAGCCTAAAAACTGGGATGATACCGATACACATGCCACCCCGTTGGTGGAAAAATGCATCAAAGACCTTCAAAAAAATTTCCCCGGGATGCCCATAAAAAAAGTGGATGAACGCTACACTTCCAAAATGGCCAAAGATGCCATGCTGGAAATGGGCATGAAGAAAAAAGACCGGCGGAATAAGGCCCTGGTGGATGAGATCGCTGCCACCATCATGCTGCAGGAATATTTAAGATCGGCCGGTTAATTAGTTAACTGGTTTATTGGTTAATTAGGCCCTGCCGGGTAACTTTGCACCCACTTGTGAACCTGTAAACTTCTCAACTTGATTTTACCTATAGTGGCATACGGGGATCCTGTCCTCAGAAAGATCGCAGCAGACATCACTCCGGACTATCCCGGGCTCTCAAAACTTATTGAGGATATGTGGGAAACCATGTATGCCAGCAATGGGGTGGGACTGGCAGCGCCGCAGGTAAATAAGGATATCCGCCTTTTTGTAATGGACTCCTTACAGATATTCAATTCCATGAATGAGGATGAAAAATCAGCCTATCCTGGTGATGAGGGCATGAAAGGGGTATTCATTAATGCGCATATTACAGCACTTGACGGAGAGGAGTGGTCGTACAACGAAGGCTGCCTCAGTATCCCAAAGATCAGGGAGGATATTTACCGCCAGGAGACCGTTACACTGAGTTTCTCTGACGAAAACTTTCAGTCGCATAAGAAAACATTCACAGGACTATCGGCAAGGGTCATCCTGCATGAGTATGACCATATAGAAGGAAAACTGTTCATTGACCATATTTCCCCGTTAAAGCGAAAGCTCTTAAAGGGGAGGCTGAATGATATTACAAAAGGAAAAGTAAGCGTAGACTATAAAATGGCCTTCCCGGGCTAACCTGATCGGGGGATACTAAATCCCTCAAAAGTGGTATTGTTTGAATCACTCCGATCAGGTAGTTTTACCCTCATAAATGAAGGACAGATAAAGAAAATATTATTTGTTAAAAAGAATCTTCTTTTTATATTGCATTCTGTATTTTTGATCACATTTCAGGTTAAACTCTCTCTTTAGCAAGCAAACCATTATCCTACTAACGGCCCTCTATTAGCCCGTTCCTTATTATTTTTTAACCATTAAACATTCAGCTTATGAGCAGAAAGATTACCCTTTCGCTATTGGCTATCTTCCTGGCCCTTACGTTTACGTCCCGTGCCCAGGTGCCTTCCCTCAATCCAGTAAATGGTGTAGTTCCGGCGGTTTTAAATACCGCAGGTGGAACGTATGACAACGCGTTGTCCTACTACCGTTTTGAATGGAGTTTTGGGGAATTGGTGCTGGTTCAGGCATTTGCGCCGCCAGACAGTTCTGTGCTTGTAACACAGGGGGTATTGCAGCCATGTACAGATGTGATCCATGATTCACCTTACACCCTGCTATTTGAAGATGGCGATTACAAATTATTTCCTAATCCGACAGATGGCGTATTCGAAGTGGACTTTTTTATAAAGACACCCGGATTTATGAGTCTTCAGTTGGTCAATTCCATGGGCCAGGTACTCGAATCCAGGAGCTATCATTATGATGGCTGCTGCCGTATTGAGATGTTTGACCTTACCCGTTATCCCAACGGGTTGTATTTCGTGGTGGCAGATCTGAAACCCGATAACAACCGCCCTGGTGATAACCTGGAAGTGATCCGTCACAGCGGATTAAAAGTGGTCAAACTGAACGAAAAATAAAAGCCCGACAAACCATAAAACGCAAAAAAAATGAAAAAGATATTATCACTAATGGCCGTTGTCCTGTTAGCAGTAACAGGAGTATTAGGCCAGGCACCCGGTTTCTTTAACTACCAGGGTGTGGCCCGCAACAGTGTGGGGAACGTAATAAAAAACCAGGGTATCACCCTGCGTTTAACAATCCATGACGGAACAGCAGCAGGTCCTGTTGTTTACCAGGAATCAAGGGGTACGACAACCAACCCATTTGGTTTATTTAATGTACAGGTGGGCGATGGTGGCGGTACCAATATTACAGGTACCATTGCTGGTGTGAACTGGGCCGTTGGTGCCAAATTCATACAAGTGGAAATAGACCCTGCAGGTGGAACGAGTTTTATCAATATTGGTACAGCCCGTTTGGCCAGTGTGCCTTATGCATTATTTGCCACATTATCCGGTGATATCGTATTGCCGTTTAATAAAACACAAGCTGATGCCGGTACATTGTTCAAAATAACCAATTCAGGTGTAGCTGCGGGAAGCACAGCACTTGAGGGTTTAACGAACTCACAGGCTGGTAACGTTTCTGCTATCATAGGTACGGTAACAAACGCTTCTCCCGGCGGATTTTCTTCTGGCGTACGGGGTGTTAATAATGGTACAGGCGGACTCGGAATAGGTGTATATGGCTCACAAGCCGGAAGCGGCTGGGGTGTATATGGTACTACCCCGGGTGGTATTGGTGTACATGGCCAGTCTGCCAATGGATTTGGTGTGTTTGGATTATCCACTTCAGGTGTGGGTGTGTATGGTAACAGCACCACTGGAAATGGTGGTTTGTTTGAAGTTACCAACGCAGCAAGCACTGCTGATGCCTTACGGGCCACTACAGCCGGTACAGGTGCCAGCTGGGCCATCCGTGGTATCAGTTCCGGAACCAATGGTGCAGGTCTGTTTCAGCAAACCAATGCAACAAATACGGCCAATAACCTGCAAAGTAACCAGGCTGGTCTGGGCCGTGCCGGTTTATTCAATGCTACCAATCCGGCCAGTACTGCCAACGCCGTTGATATCAACGTAGTGGGTACGGGTTTTGGCTTAAGAGTTGCCAGCACTAACGGAGCGCCGAGAGCAATACAAACAGTAGGAGCTGTTCAATTTACAGGACTGGGTGAAGCAAACAATTTTGTCTTCAGATCGGATGCCACAGGTAGCGGTACCTGGGTTGATCCTGCGGTTTTATTGCCAGGTGCAAATTTCTGGTCACGCACAGCACCTAATCTTTATACAACAACCTTGTCTGATATCGTGGGAATTGGTACAGCCACTCCTACACATAAACTTACGGTTCAGCATGGTGGAAGCACAGGTATAAGTGTGACTTCAACTGCTGGATTTTCTGTAGTGGATATCAATGCAGCCAGTGGTGATGCCGCATTGCGTTTTGGTAATGCCGGTGTGAATCAGTGGAACATGCGCAACCGTCCGGGAGACAACTACCTGGAGATATTTGAACTGGGTGGTGGCGGCAGCCGTGTGGTAATACAGGATGCTACTGGTAACGTAGGTATTGGTGAAACAGCAAACCCCACTTATAAATTAGATGTGCTGCATGGTGGTTCTACTGGTATCCGCAGCCGCTCTTCTTCTTCTTTCTCTGTAGTGGATATTGATGCAGCTTCTGGTGATGCAGCGTTGCGTTTCCAGTCAGCTGGTGTGGGCCAGTGGAATACCCGCAACCGCCCTGGTGACGATTATTATGAGATATTTGAATTGGGTGGTGGTGGCAGCCGCGTTGTTATCCAGGATGGTACTGGTAACGTAGGTATTGGCGAAACAGCCAACCCAACTTATAAATTAGATGTACTGCATGGCGGTTCCACAGGTATCCGCAGCCGTTCATCCGGTTCTTTCTCAGTGGTGGATATTGATGCTGCCAGTGGTGATGCAGCTTTGCGTTTTGCAAATGCTGGTGTGAACCAGTGGAACATCCGCAACCGTCCTGCTGATGACTACCTCGAGATATTCGAACTCGGTGGTGGCGGCAGCCGTGTTGTTATCCAGGATGGTAGTGGTAACGTAGGTATTGGTGAAACAGTCAACCCTACTTATAAATTAGATGTGCTGCATGGTGGTGCCACTGGTATCCGCAGCCGTTCAAGCGGTACTTTCTCTGTAATTGATATTGACGCTGCTAATGGCGATGCTGCATTGCGTTTTGCAAAAGCCGGCGTTAACCAGTGGAATACCCGCAACCGTCCTGCTGATGATTATTATGAGATATTTGAATTAGGTGGTGGCGGTAGCCGCGTTGTTATCCAGGATGGTAGTGGTAACGTAGGTATCGGCGAAACAACCAACCCTACTTATAAGTTAGATGTACTGCACGGTGGTGCCACTGGTATCCGCAGCCGTTCAAGCGGTACGTTCTCTTTGATGGATATCGATGCTGCTAATGGTGACGCTGCTCTTCGTTTTGCAAAAGCTGGTGTGAACCAGTGGAATACCCGCAACCGCCCTGCTGACGACTACTATGAGATATTCGAATTAGGTGGTGGCGGCAGCCGCGTTGTTATCCAGGATGGTACTGGTAACGTAGGTATCGGTGAAACTACCAACCCCACTTATAAATTAGATGTACTGCATGGTGGTGCAACTGGTATCCGCAGCCGTTCAAGCGGTACTTTCTCTCTTATGGATATTGATGGTGCCAATGGAGATGCTGCTTTGCGTTTTGCAAAAGCTGGCGTTAACCAGTGGAATACCCGTAACAACCCTGCTACAGATGACTACCAGATCTTCGAACTCGGTGGTGGCGGTGAGAGAATGAGAATTGAGAATACAACAGGTAATATAGTGGTATCTCAGGATTTTACCGTATTGGGTGTGAAAGCATTTACAATGGATCATCCATTGGATCCTGCCAACAAATTGCTCCGTCATGCTGCTGCTGAAAGTAATGAAGTGATCAACTTCTACAGCGGTAATGTAACTACTGATGCCAGCGGTAAAGCAGTGGTAAGTCTTCCTGATTATTACGAAGCGCTGAACAAAGATTCCCGTTACCAGTTAACGGTTATCGGTTCTTTTGCACAAGCTATCATCAGCAAAGAAGTAAGCAATAATAAATTTGAGATTTCTACCAGCGTTCCTAATGTAAAAGTTAGCTGGGAAGTAAAAGGTGTTCGTAATGATGCCCGTATGAAGCAACATCCTTTTGTAGCTGAAGAAACGAAATCTGCTGCACAAAGAGGTAAGTTCTGGGATCCAGCTTCACACAATCAACCTGCCAGCAAGGGTGTAAGCTATGATGGCAACGCTGTGTCTTCTCTGAATGATTTGAAACCTGCTGATAAGAAAGCTGCTCCTCCCACAACAGGTGGTAGCCTCGATCAGGGTCCTATCATTCCTCCTGTTGCTAATAAAGCAACTGAAAAAGGTGGTAGCCTCGATCAGCCTGCTGTAGTTCCTCCTGTTACTAAACCAGCTGTTGAAAAGGGCGGAAGCACACAAGATGTTCCTGCTACTAAAACAGACAAACCAGCTCCTGCCACAAAAGGCGGTAGCCTGGATGAAATGCCTAAGCCTGCAGAAAATAAAAAGGCTTCAACAGATCCAGGAAGCACTAAAACAGAATAAGGAATTTTAAAGAGTACGTTTTTATCAAGAAGGCCTTCGGGCCTTCTTTTTTATTGTGGATGCTTTACCTGCCCGTGTTGATTCCGTTGCTGTTCTTCCGGCAACCATTTCGGCGATGCCTAACGGGTGTGTCTCTTTATTGCAGGGATCTTCTTCTGAACCGATAAAGCAGCAGGGTAGCAATGGCATTGTTTGAACAGACGCCAGTAACAGGGAAATAAAAAAAGAGGATATGATTATCCTCTTTTTATTATTCGTTCAATTTCAGCAATTATCCTTTTGGTTTAACCGGAGGTTTGGCAGGAGGCTTAGTTCCACCTTTCATCTTGCTTTCACATATATCCAGGTTTTGTTTTGCACCCGCAAACTGGGGAAACAAAGTCAGCGCCTGTGTGAAATAAGCTTTGGCCTGAACATAATTTTTGCCATCCATTTGTAATACACCGAGGAGGTTAGCTGATGCAGCATGTAAAGGCACCGCCTGCTGGTTGCCATCTACGAGCATAAAATTGACACCTATATTTTTACTGTTCGTATCTGCTATTACTATTTTGGCAGATAACTCGCATTCAAGATTACGCTTAAGCTGGTATTGGTCAACCGCCAGCTTATAAATGTGATAAGGGCTTTTTGTTTTGGGAACCACCTGCTCATATAATCCTACGGCAGTTTTTGGATCCCCTAATTCATCATAGCACTCTGCGGCACGGGCCATAGCTTCTGCATTATCAGGCTCGGCTTTATATACTTCCTGTGCAAGCAAGAGGGCACTGTAATAAGATTTAATACCGAAATAGAGCATGGACAACGTGTCTTTGTAGGCAATATTGTTATCAACAGCCAGGTAGCCATGTAACGCATTAATGGCTGCGTTGGGATCATTGTAGGCAAGACCCTGGTTATACACTTTCAGGTAATGCTTTTTCATCGCATCAGCATCCTGAGCACCGGATGATACAGCAGCAAGAATAAGGAAGGCAAGCGGGATAAGTTTTTTCATCTTTATGGTTTTAATATTTGGCTCTAAAATAGCTGTTTCCAAGCTATTTTTTACAGGATTAAGGAGTGAAAATAATAATTTGCAGTATGATACTCAGACTATTGACGTGCCTGTCGCTGTTAGCCGCTTTACGCACCGCCGCCCAGGAAGGATTGCCACCGGTAGCTTCTTCGAAGGAAGATTCGCTGGATGCAGAACGTCTTTCAAAGTTGATCAGCCTGTCGGAGGCGGTCATCAGGACCGACCTGAACGTACCCCGCTTTATCGAGCAGGTTAAAAACGATACTACCTTTTATAAAGCATTTAAAAACCTGCATCTGCTTGGCTACACTTCCTGGAATGACATACGGATAAAAGATAAAAAAGGTGGCATAAGGGCTTCCTTGCTTAGTAAAACAAAACAACACCGGGAGGCCGGCTGTCGCACCATGGAGGTTCTTAACGAAAAAACTTCCGGAAATTTTTATGATGAAAACGGAGCCTATAATTACAATACTGCGGAAATGTATGCCGGGCTTTTTTTAACTAAAGGCAAGATCTGCGGTGAAACCAATATTGTAAAAGGGGTGGACTTTAAACCAAAAGCCCAAAGTGGCATGGAGAAGCATAAAGAACAACTGAAGATGCTTTTCTTTAACCCTGGAAAAAAAATACCCGGCATACCATTTATCGGGAGCAAGATCAACATCTTTGATCCGGACAAAGCAGATAAGTATGATTTTATAATCGATTTTGGTGAGTATGAAGGGCAATCCTGCTACGTTTTTTCAATCAAAGTAAAAAGTGATCTCAGCAGCAGTGACAAGAACAGTATTGTAATTGACAGTATGATCACCTGGTTTCATGCCAAAACGATGGAAGTGCTGGCCCGGAATTATGACATGAGTTATGATGCAGGTGTATATGACTTTGATGTGCACATGGAAGTGCAAATGACAAAGTTTGGGGACTTCCTGGTACCTAAATTATTGCGGTATATCGGCAACTGGGATGTGGTCTTTAAGAAAAGAGAAAGAGGATTGTTTACGGCAACGCTTTTTGATTTTACCCGATAAACAGCTACACACTGCCGACGGATCCGGCATATTTCCTCCATTTTTCAATCACCTGTGCAATATCATCCGGAAGCGGGGCCTCAAAAAATACTTCTTCGCCGGTTGTTGGGTGCACAAATCCTAATGTTTGCGCATGCAGCGCCTGTCGCTTGCAAATAGAAAAGCAATTATCTACAAACTGTTTGTATTTACTGTAAACCGTTCCTTTTACTATTCTGTCACCCCCATAAAAATCATCATTAAAAAGCGGATGCCCGATATATTTCATATGTACCCGTATCTGGTGCGTTCGGCCGGTTTCCAGTACACACTGAATCAGCGTTACATACCCAAACCGTTCGATCACTTTGTAATGAGTAGTGGCATCTTTGCCGTGATCACCTTCCGGGTAGGCTTCAAATAATTTTCTGAAACGCAGGTTACGGCCAACATGGGCAGATATGGTTCCGGTGTCATTCACCACATCGCCCCAAACCAATGCTATGTATTGCCGGTTGATCGTATGGTCAAAAAATTGTTTGGCCAGATGGCGCATGGCTTTATCCGTTTTCGCCAGTACCAGCAGGCCACTGGTATTTTTATCTATACGGTGTACCAGGCCAAACCGCGGAAGCACCTCTTCAGAGATAGAAGGATTTTGTTGTTGCAGGTAATAGGACACACCATTGAGTAAGGTGCCTGTGTAGTTGCCGCTTCCCGGATGCACTACCATGCCTGCCGGCTTATTGATTATCATCAGGTCGTTGTCCTCATACACAATATTCAGTTCCATTTTCTCCGGTACTACGTCGGTTTCTTCCGGGCTCATATCAGAATAAACGATAACAGCATCCAGTGGTTTTATTTTATAATTGGACCGCACCTCTTTTCCATTTACAAGCACCATACCGCTGCTGATGGCCTGCTGCAATTTATTACGGGTGGCGCCTTCAATTCTTGCCATCAGGAATTTGTCAATACGAAGGGGTTCCTGTCCTTTATCAATGATAAGGCTGAATCGTTCATACAGTTCATCGTTGGTATCCTGGATGTCTTGGTTGTCTGTTTGTAGATCTTCCGGCATAGCCGCAAAGGTAACGGATGGGTTTTTGTCGGTAAATTTGTCTTTTCTATGGAAAAGCAAGCAATCATTTTCAGGGATTTGGGCGTAATGGACTATCAGTCAGCCTGGGATTACCAGGAGCAATTGCTACAGGAGAACGTAATGATTAAGTCGGAAGCCAGAAGTCGGAAGCCAGAAGTAAACAGTCAGCAGCCAGCCGCGAGCAATGAATTCCTGACTTCCGACTCCACACCCGCCACCCGCCACTACCTTCTCTTTGTGGAGCATCCCGCCGTTTACACGTTGGGAAAAAGCGGGAACAAGGAAAATGTACTCATCGGGGACGAGGAGATGAAACAACAGAACATACAGTTTTTCAATACTAACCGCGGCGGTGATATCACCTTTCATGGTCCCGAACAGGTAGTGGGCTATCCCATACTGGACCTGGAAAAGTTTTATACAGATATCGGGAAATATTTGCGCAACCTGGAAGAAGTGATCATATTAACAATGGCTGAATATGGAATAAAAGGTGATCGGTCTGCGGGGGAAACGGGGGTGTGGGTCGATCCGGGAATACCGGGTAAGGAAAGAAAGATCTGCGCTATTGGTGTACGCTGCAGCCGCTGGATAACCATGCATGGTTTTGCCTTTAATGTAAATACGGACCTGTCTTACTTTAAGAATATCATTCCCTGCGGTATTACCAATAAGCAAGTCACTTCTCTTGAAAAGGAATTGGGTGTCAAAGTAGCTATGCAGGAGGTAAAAGAAAAGATCAGGCGAAATTTTGAATTGGTGTTTAATGCTGAGCTAAGAGGTTGAAAGAGAAAAGGAGGCAAAGAGTAGTTGTAAGAGGTTTAGCGAATCGAAGTGTCCATGTATCTTAGAGCACCTCTCTTTATCTCTTTTGCTTTTTTACCCTCTTAGCTAAAAATCTTTCTCAATATAAAACTTGTGTTTCTCGATCAGCTTACCATCTTCAAATAGTTCGAAGCGGAACCAGCCGGCATGATAAAAATTTGCCTTATCGATCTTAAAATCTTTTTCTTTAATGTCTTTTAATTCAAAAAGAAAATTTTCGTTTTCCTCAAAGAACCTGATCGAGTATTTTTTAGGTTTCTCGTTGTCCGGCAAGTTTATTCTTACGTACCCGTCCCGGTTGGTATATACATGCAATGAAGGAATGTAGCCGGTTGGTTTGTTCCTGATGGAAACAGCGTTGGGCATTGCAACAGAATCTACGCCAATCAGGCTGTCTATTTTCACATAAAAAGGATTGACCTTTCGGATAGAGTCAATAACTCTTTTCTCCACGTTATTAACGATAGTGATTTTCCACACAGTATCCGGGGTATTTTTCGAGATAGTATCACGGGCTAACTTCCGCCGGGCGGTATCAAGTACCGGTCTTTTCGCACTGCTGAAAAGATAATTTCCCTGGTCAAGAAGGATATACAACCGGTAAAACATATGGTCATTAGTGGCTTTGGCATCTACATAGCCGTTCTGGGGAGTGGTAGGATCAGGAACTGTCAAAATTGTTTTGTAACCGGTAAGGCTGTCAAAAGATCGCTGAATACTTATCTGCTTAATATTTTGATAAGCATTTACCCACCCTATCACAATGCGGTTGCCCCCAACATTCTTTAGGAGAAACTTAGGCAGCGTATCCTGTGCCAGCAATGAGTTGCCTGCAAACAGTAAAAACAGGGGGAGTAGAAGTGCCAGTTTTTTCATACTATCAAATAGAACGCAATAAGGATTGGATTTATTGATGAATAGAGACAAAGATAGTATAGCAGTTCAGAAAAACTAAAATATTAACGTTCCTTTACTCAGGGACCTGTTGCCTTGTAATCCTCCGCTGTGTATGACCAGTATTGTACTCCCGGGCGGGAAATAATTTTGTTCAGCAAGTGCTGCTACACCATAAAATAATTTGCCGGTGTACACAAAGTCGGTAGGGATGGCAGTTTGCCGGTAAAAATCATTCATAAAATCAATAAGCGGCAGCGTATATTTTGCATAGCCGCCAAAATGATAATCTTCAATAATGGAAAGGTTGGGTGAAACGGTTCCGGTCAGACTTTTAATATCATCTTCTAATTGAGTATTAT
>JBEBIF010000489.1:0-2505 GCA_040080515.1 Chitinophagaceae bacterium
CGTTTGGTCACGCTGATCACTGAATCCGGAAGATAATGCCGGGGCATTACGATCTGGTTCTCGCTTTTTCGTTTTACAATAAAATAAGCGGTCAGAGGTATCAATATCACCAGCATGACTGCATATAACGCTTTTGTATTCACTTCTGCTTTTTATTAATAAAAAAACCATTAAACCGCATGTTATAGTAACAGGCTGACGATTTAATGGTTTTGGTTCTGTAAAAAAATCAAACAATAGTATTATTCCTTTCCTCCGGGTTTTTCTGCCGGCGTTACTTCATGCGTATCGGCCTTATGATGCTGGGTCGGCATGGTAGTCTCTTCAAAATGTTTATCGTATTTGTTCCGCAAGTTCTTGTAAGAATTACCATCCCAGATAAAAGCGGCAATAAACCAGATGAACAGCATCAGTGGCACCACGATCGTCATGATCATGTTTCTTATCTCATCACCCAGGTGCATAAAAACGGATACAATATAGTAAGCTTTAGCGAGGGTAAGGATGCATACCATTCCTTTAAACATCAGCACCAGGGTATGATTGGGGCTCTCTCCTTTGTGAATAGTATAAATGGTTAACCCGATAGCCAGTTCTATGATGGTGATAATAGATAGCAGTATCGTGGTCTTTCTTACCTTTTTCTTAAAGGTGGCGTCATCTTCTGTATGATGATGGACCGTTACTTCTTCAAATGCCGGATGTATCATAAATAAAATAAATTACAAGTTACAAACTCCAAATCCCAATCATTCACCTGGAATTTGGGATTTGCTATTTGGGATTTATATTAAATGAGGTAAAAACAAAGGAATACAAACACCCACACCAGGTCCACAAAGTGCCAGTACAAACCAGCTTTTTCTATCATCAGGTAATGTCCCCTGTTTTGAAATACGTTTTTCTGCGTCATTATCAGCATGATAATATTGATGATCACTCCGGAGAATACGTGGAAACCGTGGAAGCCGGTGATGCCAAAGAAATAACCGCCAAAAGCGATCGGCCCCGTCTCCCGTATATGCATTTCGGACAGGTGTATCATTCCTCTTAACTGCGGCTCTGTCATAGCAGCCAACTCTTTTACTGAATGAGAATGATCATGGCTATGTACCAGGCTCACCAACACATCATGATGTGTGGCATTCAAAGCAGCCGTTAAAGCAGCCTGGTTCTCTACTATCTCACCCCAGGGATTTCCTGTTGTGGTTTGTCCGATCATTGCCAGTTGTCCATCCACCAGTACGGCATGTTCACCGGTAATAAGGTGATGCCACTCCCACGCCTGGCAACCCAGGAATGCTAATCCGCCAACAATGGTCCAGGCCAGCCATTTGATCACTCCTTGCTTATCTCCCTTGTGCCCGGCATGTACTGCCAGTACCATCGTTACAGAACTAATGATGAGGATAAAGGTCATCACACTCACAAAAGCCAGCGGCAGGTTGGCATGACCGGCACCGGGAAACGCATTGAACACCACGTTCGGATCGGGCCAGAAGTTCTGGCTGAAACGGATAGAGCCATAAGAGATCAGGAAGGCGCCAAATGTAAACGCATCACTCATCAAAAAATACCACATCATCAGTTTACCATACTCCAGGTTGAAAGGGCTTTTGCCCCCGCTCCACCATTTGGTCTGATGTGTTGTTGCTGTATTAGACATAGTTCAAAAATTCCAAATTATTAAAACTTGCCTGACGGCAGTCAGGTCACAAATTCCAACTAACATAATTGTCTTCCCTTAACCACCGATGATCAGGAAAAACAGTAATAAGTAAATCCATAACAGGTCCACAAAATGCCAGTAAGTGGCCGCTACTTCTACCGGTACCGAACTATACAATTTGGTACTTCCGGTAAATGCCTTCACAAACATTACTGACAATGTGATCACCCCGCCTATCACATGCAAGCCGTGCAGTCCAAAGATCACATACAAGAACTGGCCGGCGCCGGAGCCTTTGAAAGTGATCTGCTGTTCCCACAACGCATTGAATCCCATCCATTGCAATATCACGAATGTCACACCCAAAAGCAAGGTTACACCTATCAGCATCCGGTATTGGCTCATCTCCCGTTGCTTAAAAGATCTTAATGCCATTTGAATCGTAAGGCTGCTGAGTACTATAGCAACCGTCGATATCCAGAATACTTTTGGCAGTGCTACCGGCTTCCAGTTTACCTGGTTGCTCTTTACTATAAAGGCACTTGTTAGTCCTGCAAACATCATTACAATACTTGCAATGGCTACCCACAAGGTAAACTTGTGAGGGTGCATTTTCTTTTTCGTTTCCATGCTCACGGCTCCAGTATTCATAAATAAAAATTCCTGTTTAATTCAACGGTGCTTTGCTCAGTAACATTGCCAACATCACTACCGGCAAATACATATAACTTCCAAACATCACTTTTCTTGCCGACGAAACATCCATTTTCCTGTATAGCCCCACACAACGGCCGATCATAAATAAATTCGCCAATAATATCAACCCCACACCAATC
>JBEBIF010000089.1:0-11083 GCA_040080515.1 Chitinophagaceae bacterium
GCACCTGCTTCCGTGACACTGACACACAGACTGGTGACCTCCACACATGGCATAGTGACAAACGCACATGCCGTGGTGACGACCGCACATAGCCCGGTGACAACTGCACATGCCCTTTTTACAATCGCACATACCGCCATTACACTGACACACAGTCAGGTGACATACTGCACATGCCGTTGTGACAATTGCACATGCCCCTGTGACAACCGCACCTACCGTTGTGACAAGTACACATAGCCAACTTACATTAACACATGCCCTTGTGACACTGACACACAGTCAGGTGACCACCTGCACATGCCGTTGTGACAACTGCACATGCCCCCGTGACAACTGCACATACCGTTGTGACAGGGACGCATAGCCAACTTACATTAACACATGGGGTTGTGACAGTGACACATGAAAGTGGAAAAAACTCCGCAACTGTGTGGTTATCATATAGCTTACCGTCACTTACGGCCGAAAATGTCTGGTTAGATGCCACAGGGCCATGCCCACAGAGCCCTTCCCACAGGACCCTTCGGGCGGGCGGGCTGCGTAATGGTTAGCCACGAATTACACGAATGGCACGAATAAAATTAAATACGAATTATTGCCCACAGGGCAATGCGGGCGCAATAGGGTTAGCCACGCCTGCCCCGCCCTGTGCGGGGAATGACACGAATGGTACGAATAAAATTTGTATTTAATCTATTAGTGTCATTCGTGTAATTCGTGGCAAAACCTTTCATCTGCGAAGCAGATAATCCTGCTTAATCTGTGGCTAAGCTTTTGTATATCGCATACTCCACCCCTCTCAGCTCTGCCAATCCCCGCAAGCGGCCGATGGCAGAATAGCCGGGATAGGTTTTCTTCTTCAGATCATCCAGCATCTGGTGGCCATGATCGGGCCGCATAGGAATAGAACATTTTCTCCGTGCCTGTATATGCAGCACTTCTTTTATCACTTCATACATATCCGTATCACCGGCCAGGTGATCAGCTTCATAAAAGTTGCCTTCTGCATCCCGCTTCGTATTCCGCAGGTGGAGAAAATGAACGTGGTCGCCAAACCGTTTAAGCATCGGCACAATATCATTATCCGCACGGGCGCCAAAAGAACCCGTACAAAAACAAAGTCCATTGGCTGGTGATGGTACTGCAGCAAGGATAGCAGCGGCATCGGCTTCCGTACTTACCACTCTTGGTAATCCCAGCACCGGGTACGGCGGATCATCCGGGTGAATGGCCATTTGCAATCCGCATGCTTCTGCCACAGGAACCATTTCATTCAAAAACCAGAACAGGTGTTGCCGTAATGTGGCTGCATCTATCCCTTCATAGGTTCGTAATGCGGTCAGCACCTGTTCGGGAGTAAACGCTTCATCACTGCCGGGCAGTCCGAGCATCACATTGCGGAATAATTTTTCTTTCTCTTCTCCGGGCATGCTGACAAACCGTGCGGTGGCCTTTGCCATTTCCGCAGCGGTATATTCTTTTTCTGCACCGGGGCGTTTCAGCAGGAAAAGATCAAATGCTACAAAAGCAAGGCGTTCAAAATACAATGCTTTGCTTCCATCGGGCATGGTGTAGGAGATATCGGTACGCAGCCAGTCGAGCACCGGCATAAAGTTGTAGGTGACCACTTTCAAACCGCAGGCGGCCACATTGCGCAAGCTCTCTTTGTAATTAGCAATATGCAGGAGGTAATTGCCTGACTTTTTTTTGATATCCTCACTTACGGGAAGGCTTTCGATAACGGTCCAGGTCATACCGGCCGCCTCGATCAGTTGTTTTCGTTTTTCAATTTCTTCAATGGTCCATATTGCTCCCACAGGAATATGATGCAGTGCGGTGACCACACCGGCACAGCCCGCCTGCCGGATATCGGAGAGGCTAACGGGGTCGTGGGGCCCAAACCAGCGCATTGTCTGATGCATCAGCATAAATGAAAGATTGATTTTGTTTACCGCATTTACCACAAAGGAACAAAGGGAATAGCACAAAGGGCTCAAAGCACTTAGATCAATTAAAATCTCTTTGTGCTCTTTGTGTTCTTTTTTACCACAAAGGAACAAAGGGAATAGCACAAAGGGCTCAAAGCACTTAGATCAATTAAAATCTCTTTGTATTCTTTGTGTTCTTTTTTACCACAAAGAGACAAAGGGTTTACCACAAAGAACTCAAAGCGTTTACATCGATTGAAATTTCTTTGTCCTCTTTGTGGTATTGAATTTTCTTTGTGTTCTTTGTGGTAAAAAAACTTCTTTATATTCTTTGTGGTAAAAAAAATACTACCTCCTACTTCGCCACTCCCAACGGCGAGAAATACACAAATATGGCCGCAATGATCACCAGTACGATAACAGAAAGGATCACATCCCATTTATTCCAGCTCGCCCTGCTGGCCGCCCTGTCGGCTGCTACGGTCGTGGCAAAGGTCAGGCCCCGTATCTCCTCATCCTCCTGCTTCTTCGTCAGCAGGCTTACCACCACCATCACCCCGATGGAGAACAGGAACAAATAAATACAGAAATATAAAAAATTGATCGTTGCAAAATCATACAGCACACCGCTAAGATCTTTTTGAAATAATTCCAGTGTCAGTTTTACAATACCAATGATAAACCCGGCTACCATGGCGGTATAGGCACCTTTGGCATTGATGCGTTTAAAGAATACGCCCAGCAAGAACACGGCAGCGATCGGCGGCGCCAGGTAGGATTGCACACTTTGCAGGTACTGGTACAGGGTACCGGAGATGCGTTCCATTAAAGGTATCCAGGCCATTCCCAGCAGCACCACCACACCGGTGGCTATGCGTCCCACCTTTACCAGTTGTTTTCCACTGGCCTGTGGTCTTATCTTCTGGTAAATGTCCATCGTAAATAAAGTGGAACAGGCATTATATACAGATGCCAGGGAACTCATCAGTGCAGCGAGTAATCCGCCGGCCAGCAATCCTCTTAATCCCAGCGGCATGATCTCTTTTACCAATGCCGGAAAAGCGGCATTATTATCCGTTAGTGTTAGTTTGCCCTGGCTTACCATTGCTACTGCTATCAGCCCGGGGATAAGGAATATAAAGAAGGGCAGTAATTTTAAATAGGCCGCAAAGATGGTCCCTCTTCTTGCTTCCCGTTCATTCTTACCAGCGAGGCAGCGCTGCACTATATGCTGATCGGTGCACCAGTACCAGATGCCCACAATAGGTGAAGCGAGCAATATGCCCAACCACGGAAATTCGGGATCGCTTAACGGGCGGAACATATTCAGTTTTTCTTTGGGTACAGAAGCGATCATCGCATTCCAGCCACCCACTTTATCCAGGCCGATAAATAACAACACGGCAGAACCGGCTAATAATATGATCGCCTGTATCGCTTCGGTGTACATAACGGTGTGTAGCCCGCCTAATATGGTATATACTCCCGTTACCACCACCAGTATAATGGCACCGGTCCAGAAGTCCACACCCAAAAATGAATTGAACACCAGCGCCCCGGCAAAGATGGTGACCGATGCTTTGGCGATAACATAGCTTAATAGTTGTATGATGGATAATAACCTTCTTGCTTTGGCATTGAAGCGCCGTTCCAAAAATTCAGGCATCGTATATACCATGCTGCGCATATAAAAAGGAACAAAGACCCAACCAAGCAGGAGAACGATGTACGAGTGCAGTTCATAGTGTCCCATCACCAATCCTGATGAAGCTGCTGTACCGGCCAGGCCAACTATATGTTCCGAACCTACGTTGGAAGCTAATATAGAAGCACCAATGACCCACCATCCCAGGTTGCGGTTCGCCAAAAAATAATCCGTGGGTGATGATTTACTTTTCCGGATGGACCATACAGATACGCCGGCTATCACTAACAGGTAGAGGATCACAAAAAGAACATCAATGGTTCCAAGATGCATAGTAGTTGGTTTTATTGCTGAATGACAGGGTGTTGTTCAAAACTATAAATGGTTGTTTGCCGGTACGTCTCTCCCGGTCTTAGTATCGTATCAGGAAACTCGCTTTGATTAGGGCTGTCCGGAAAATGTTGTGTCTCCAGGCAAAGCCCTGCATGTTTTCCATAGGGTATTCCTTTCTTGGTATCAATGATGCTGCCATTTAAATAATTGCCACTGTAAAAATGAATAGACGGTTCGGTCGTGTGCACCGTCATCCGGATACCCGTGGCGGGATGTACCAGTACGGCGGCTTTACATAATTCACCATTCACCCTGTTGAGCACCCACGAATAATCGTAGCCATCTACTTTACTGATCTCCTTCCCCGTTCGCTTCAGCGAAGTAAAATCCATCGCTGTATCTTTTACAGCCAGCAGTCGTCCGCTGGGAATAGAATCACTGTCCACTTCAATAAAGGTATCGGCATTCAGCTGCAATTCATGATTTAAGATAGTGGCTTCTTTTCCGCCGGACAAATTAAAATAACAATGGCTGGTCAGATTAATTGGTGTGCTTTTATCCGTTACTGCCGCATACCCGATATGCAGGGTATTATTGATCACCCTGTAGGTAACGGTCACTTCCAGGTTTCCGGGAAAGCCTTCTTCCCCATCTTTACTTATATAAGTAAATGCAACACCATCTCCTTCAGGAAGCAGGGCGGCATTCCAGATCACTTTATCAAAACCACGGGTGCCACCATGCAGGCAGTTCTTTCCGTTGTTTTGCGTCAGCTGGTATTGATTGCCGTTGATGCGAAAGGTTCCGTTGGCCACCCGGTTGGCATAGCGGCCGCAAATGGCGCCCATATAAAAGTTACCGGCATTGATATAGCCTTCCAGTGAGTCGAATCCCAGTACCACATCACCCGGTGTACCGGTCTTATCCGGCACGATGATATTGGTGATGGTGGCGCCATAGTTCATCACACACACCTGTATTCCTGCCACCTGTGTTATTATATACTTGTTCACCTGTTTACCTCTGTGCTCGCCAAAAGGTTGTACTGTTGTTCTTACAGCCATCAGATAAAACGGTTGATGATATTTTCGAGATATTCCTGTTTGCCACTGGTAACGGCGGGTTCGCCATTCTCAACTGCATAGGCCCTCAGGTCTTCCAATGAAAGTTTTCCATTCTCAAATTCTTTTCCTTTTCCGCTGTCGAATGAGGCATAGCGGTTGCTGCGTATCTTTTTATATTCTGATCGTTGCAGAATGTTATCCGCCGTTATCAATGCCCGGGCAAAGGTGTCCATACCACCGATATGTGCATAGAACAGGTCTTCCGGATCGGTGGAGTTGCGGCGGATCTTTGCATCAAAGTTGATACCGCCTCCTTTAAAGCCACCGGCTTCCAGTATCACCAGCATGGATTCTGTCAGTTCATTGATATCGGTGGGAAACTGGTCGGTATCCCAGCCATTCTGGTAATCGCCGCGGTTGGCATCCATACTGCCGAGCAGTCCTGCATCAGCAGCCACCTGTAATTCATGTGTGAAGGTGTGACCGGCCAGTGTGGCATGGTTCACTTCTATATTCAGACTAAAATCATTCAGCAGGTCATACTGGCGGAGGAAACCGAGTACGGTCTCACAGTCATAGTCATACTGGTGTTTGGATGGTTCACAAGGTTTGGGTTCAATAAAGAATTTGCCTTTGAAGCCATTCTTTCTCGCATAGTCTTTTGCTGTATGTAAGAAGCGGGCCAGGTGCTCCTTCTCTCTTTTCATATCGGTGTTGAGCAAACTCATATAGCCCTCACGGCCGCCCCAGAATACATAGTTAGCTCCGTCTAATGCAATGGTGGCATCAAGCGCTGCCTTTACCTGTGCACCGGCATGTGCGAGCACCTGAAAATCAGGATTGGTACTGGCCCCATTCATATATCTCCTGTTGGAAAACAGGTTGGCGGTGCCCCATAATAATTTTACACCGCTGGCATTTTGCTTTTCTTTAAAATAAGCGGTGATGGCCTGCAGTCTTTTATCATTCTCGTTTATGTCGTTGGTATAATCAATAGCATCCACATCATGAAAACAGTAATAGGGCAAGCCCAGTTTGGTAATGAATTCAAACGCCGCATCTGCTTTATCCTTTGCTCTTTCCACTGCATCTGTTTTTATGCTCCAGGGAAATAAGTGGGTGGGTTCGCCAAACGGATCGGCGCCGCTTCCGCAGAAGCTATGCCAGTACGCACAGGCAAAGCGCAACCAGTCTTTCATGGGTTTGCCTGCCACTACTTTATTCTCCTCATACCAGCGAAATGCCAGGGGATTATCTGTATCCGTGCCTTCATACTTTATTTGCCCCACGCCTTTGAAATATTCTTTCTGTCCAAGTAAGATTGCCATTTTAAAAAATTGATTGGTTTTGATAATTAAGTTAAACTAAATGACAAAGCATTCGTTTTATCTGGTGTATTTATTTTCTCCGTCAGTACTTCATTCCATTGTTCATACAGTTCATTGTACAAAGCGGTTTGTTGTGGTTCCACTCTTGACACAGGTTTCCGGTCCTTACCGGCAGATACCGCACCGGCATACACACCGGCGCCAATACCTGCCCCGATGGCAGCGCCATAGCTTCCATCACCTTCATAAAATTCCACTGCCACATTATTTACATTGGCAAATGATTGGGTGAAGACGTCGCTTAAGAACATATTGGCCTTACCGGCCCGTACTACGGTGGGGTTGATGCCATTCTCCCGCATGATATCCAGTCCATAGCGAAATGCAAATGCCACTCCTTCCTGTACGGCCCGTACCAGGTGTGCCGTGGTATGAATATTAAAATCAAGATTCAATAAATGTGCGCCGACGGTCCTGTTATTCAGCATCCGTTCTGCACCATTACCAAAGGGCAATGCCAGCAAGCCTTCTGCACCAACAGGCACTTTTGCAGCGGCTTCATTCAATCCTTCATAAGTATGATTAAGTCCTGCGATACTTTTTACCCACCGGTTGAAGATACCGGCGCCGTTGATACATAACAGTACACCGATCCTTCTGTCATCCACACCGTAATTGACATGCGCAAAACTGTTGATGCGGGATTGTTTATCATATTCCGGTTCATCACTTACTCCATAGATAACACCGGAAGTGCCGGCTGTGGCGGCCACTTCACCCGGCCGCATCACATTTAATGATAAGGCATTGTTGGGCTGATCGCCTGCTTTATAAGAAACGGGTATGCCCGGTCGTAAGGACAACCGTGCCGCAACAGCCTCTTTTATATAACCATGTGGCGCAAACAGCGGCTGCAGCTTCGGGAAAAGAGCAGAGGAGAAACCAAAGTAGTTCAGTACATCATCAGACAACTTGTTTTCTTTAAAATCCCAGAAGATCCCTTCTGATAAACCGGAGATGGTGCTGGTGCACTCACCCGTCATTTTCATGGCAATGAAATCGCCGGGCAGCATTATCTTACCGATCTTTTCATACAAGGCCGGTTCATTTTCCTTTACCCATGCCAGTTTGCTTGCCGTAAAGTTTCCGGGAGAATTGAGCAGGTGTGATAAACATTTTTCTTCACCGATATGTTCAAATGCTTTGTTGCCGGTGTCCACAGCACGGCTGTCGCACCAGATAATGGAATTGCGCAGCACCTGCTGGTCTTTATCCACCAGCACTAAACCATGCATTTGATAGGCGATACCGATGGCGGCTATATCAAGCGGATCATACAGACCGGTGGAATGACATTTTAGTATTGCCTGTTTTACATTCTCCCACCATTGGTCGGGGCTTTGTTCGGCCCAGCCGGGTTGCAGGGTGATGATCTCCGTTTCGGTTTCCGGGTAGGTGGCTGAGGCAATACATTGCTGTGTTTCCGCATCCACCACCGAAACCTTTATAGAAGAAGTACCAATATCTGTTCCTAGCAATAACATGATCCTCTTTTACTGATTAAGTTACTGAAAAAATTAAGGAAGGATGAAAGAATTCATCCCTCCTGTGATTGCTTATTAGAACTGCTTAGCCTGAGAGACTGTTTAAACATTCATCCGTTCCTCATTAAACACCGTTAATTAATAACCGGGGTTCTGCGGATACTTTGGTCCGGAGACAACCCTGTCGATCTGGTCCTGTGGTATGGGTCTTAACATATATTCCGGTTTGATATTGGTACCAGCTTCTGTTGGGTTCCAGGCTTTCACTCTTGTTACCAGTGATTTTGTCCTTACCAGGTCGAGCCAGCGCACCGATTCTCCATAGAATTCACGGCTGCGTTCGTCCAGTATAAAATCAAGCGTGACCTGGCCCGAAGTGATCGTCATAGCTGCTTCAGCTGTGGCCTGGTTAAAACCGGGTGCATAAAGATCACCTGATGAAGTAGAAGGATAACAGGTAGGGGAACCTGCAGCACAACCGGTTCCATTAGCTGCGCCAGTACGATAGGCTGCTCTTTTTCTCACTACGTTGATCATATCAGCTGCATTCTGTAACTGTCCGAGTTTGAAGGCCGCTTCGGCAGCGATGAGGTAAACCTCTGAAAAGCGGGCATGCACCACCGGTCTGTATGAAGGGTCATTGTGATGTAATCTTCTCGGGTCAGCCAGTTTTTTCATATAAGGGAAAACATTGTTATTCTGTAAGGCGGGTGTAACAATGATCCCCTTAAACGGATTGCCGTTATTATTCTGTGGTGCACCGACCACTTCATTATCCGGGAACCATATTGCTGTATCAAGGCCGGCTGTCAGCTGACCTCTTGAACCAGTAACACTGGGTCCTGAGTAAACTCCAACCACCATCTGGTTACCGCCACCACCTGTACCACAGTTGGCCAGCCAGACTGTCTGGAACGTTTTATCATAACGTGAATCAACAGGTCTGTTTACAAATGCCTGGTCTAAAATATAGCTCTTTCCGCTGTTTGGACCAGAAGCTAGTAATGGCATATTCGGACGGATCCTTGTGAAAGGCCTTCCAAACTGAACATCCCTGTTGATCATAGTAGGACCAGAACTGGCTAATGCGCCAGATGCGTTCTTAGTTGAATTCACACCAACAACTGCCGGTGCGTTGAACAATCCCATCCATGGCGTTACATTTATTCCTGCGCCACCTGCCTGGCCGCTTCCTGTTGTCAGGAATCCATACTTTGGATCATTGGTATGATCTGTTACAAAGATCGTTTCCTTTCCATAATCGTTTGCGGGATTGAACGCATCCGCATAATTCTGCCAGAGATCAAGTCCATATGTAGCTTTATTGGTTATCAGGTCTAACGCTGTGGTGTAGGCCAGTTGAAAATCTGCATTTGAACTATTCAACCATCCTCTTGTGAGATAAGCTTTTGCCAATAACCATTTGGCGGCTCCAACTGTAGCAGCCTTTCCTAAGAAAGGAGCTGTTGGCGTATTCGGCAGGTTGGTGATCGCAGCGGTAAGATCAGCCACGATCAGGTTATAAATATCATTTGCGGGAGCAGGTTCAGCGGCCTGGGAGGGTTCCGTAACGAAAGTAGCTCTCAACGGAATATTACCATAGGTCTGAATCAAATAGAAATAGATATAAGCCCTCAGGAATTGCGCCTGGCCAAGATACATTTTTAATGTAGCAGCATCCAGTCCGGGAGTAGAAGGTCCTTTTTCAAGAATCCCATTCAGTGCATTGATACTTGTGTAAAGTCCGAATCCACCATTGAAATCTGTACTGGTCAAACCATTATAGGTAAATACACGCTGGTTTTGAGCGCTACCACCCATCATGTGTTCATCTGTACCGGCCATTTGATTAATGGTAAATCCTTCTGTTCCCCAGGCCCCGCGCAACGCATTGTACACACCGGATATCCCACCCAGTAAACCTGCGGGAGTGGAAAATGCATCGGGAGTGACATCAGACCTTGGATTTTCCTCCAGTATCTTTTTACAACTGCTTGTCAACAGTACCGACCCTAAAAGGATCGCATACCCAAGTTTTATATTTTTAAACATTTTCATATTACAAGTATTAAATGATTAGAAATTGAGATTTACACCAAAAATGATCTGTCTTGTTGCCGGGTTATTGGCATTCACAGTGATCTGGCGACCGACAGTACCAGCCTGTCCACCGCCGCCCTGGGCAGCTACTGATCCGCCAAATCCGTTTCCTTCAGGATCAGGTCCATATCCTTCTTTCACAAAAGGGGACCATATCACAAATGGGTTTACAAAAGAGACATATACTCTCAGTGTGCTCACATTCACTCTGCTCAACAGTTTGGCAGGAACATTATATCCAAGATTGATGGCCCTGCATTTTACGAATGAGCCGTCCACATAGGAAAGAACAGAATTATATTGTGGTGGTGCCAATGCATCAGGTTGAGGGAATTTATTAGTAGGGTTCCTGGGTGTCCAGTAATCCACTTTCAATTGGTTGTTCCTTCCTGTCAGGAACCAGTTATATCCCGCGAAGAAAGATCCTCCGGGTTCACTGGATAAGTAAGGCACTACCACCTTCATCCCGATCCTTGCATAGAGGCTGATGCCAAGATCAAATCCTTTGAAAGAAACGGTGTTGGTCATACCCGTTTCAAATTTCGGCTGGAAGTTCCCGATGATCTGGCGGTCATCGGCGGTGATCTTGTTATCTCCATTCACATCCTCCAGTTTTATATCACCGGCTTTCTGTACAGGTGAGGTCTGCGTGGTCAAACCGTGCTCGCCCGTCTGCCAGATACCTAATTTCTTATAATCATATATTACTGTAATAGGTTGTCCTACAAACCAGCCATTGCCAATATCGTTTATCTGAGAGGGTGTTGTCAGCTCAACGATCTTTTCCCTGTTCAGGTAGAAATTGAAATCCGTTGTCCAGGTAAGACTTTTGTTCCTGATGTTAACAGAATTGATTGTCAGCTCAAAGCCACTGGCTTTTGTTTTACCCAGGTTTTGAATAGTGCGGTCAGCACCATTGCTGATCGGAAGGCTGACAGGTAATAGAATGTCTTTTGTTTTCTGGTTGTAGATCTCTATACTGCCTGAGAGGCGGTTTTTCCAGAATCCAAAATCCAATCCGAAGTTGAATTGGGAAGTACTCTGCCATTTAAGCGATTTGTTGGGAAGGCTGGCGATCGTATATCCATTCTGCTGACCGGCTGTTGTTTGTCCGAAATTGTAAGCGGAAGCGCCCAGC
>JBEBIF010000490.1:0-2502 GCA_040080515.1 Chitinophagaceae bacterium
CTTAAGAAATTCAGACCCCGTTTCGTTTCAAACGTGACGGGGTCTTTTTTTATCCAGTCGTTATAGAACAACTATTCCTCCCGACCTGGAGGATTGCTTATCCCTCCTGTTATTCACAACTTGCTGAAAACAAGCAAAAAATTCCCTTTCCAAAATTTTTCCGAATATCAAAATCCCTTACCTTTGCCTCCCCAATAAATGGGGGTAGCTCTTTATTGTTTGGACAGCCCTTAAACTGGTCCTTTAAAAGATAGGAAAAAGGAGCTAAAAATTACCACGTTAGCTCAGTTGTTAGAGTCCCGGACTTCCGGGATAATCAACAGGTCGTTAGCGGCGAAAGAATTAAAGTATGCCACTTTAGCTCAGTTGGTAGAGCAACTGATTTGTAATCAGTAGGTCGTTGGTTCGACTCCGACAAGTGGCTCAGGGGAAATTCCAAAATATAAATTCCAAATCCCCGGAGCAGGGAGTTAGGTTGGAATTTGAGATTTGGCAATTTGGGATTTTATTTTGGGCAGATGGCCGAGTGGCTAAAGGCGACAGACTGTAAATCTGTTCTCTCACGAGTACGGAGGTTCGAATCCTTCTCTGCCCACAAAAATGTGAAAGTGTGGTAAATGTGGAAAATGTGAGAATGAACACTTTTGCTATAGTTCTTTGAGAAAATTGAAAGTGTGTGAAATTTTCACATTTTTCACATTTTCATATTTCCACATTCATTAGCGGGAGTAGCTCATTTGGTAGAGCGGTAGCCTTCCAAGCTTCAGGTGGCCGGTTCGAGCCCGGTCTCCCGCTCAAACGAGAGTCAAATGAGTCAAATGAGTCAAATGCGAAAAGGGCTTGCCCATTTGACCAGTATGACCCACTGACTTCAATGACTCTGCAAAAAGCCGTTGTAGCTCAGTGGTAGAGCACTTCCTTGGTAAGGAAGAGGTCAAGGGTTCAATTCCCTTTAACGGCTCAGGTGGTCTGACAGCTTGCCCCGACTATTCGGGGGTCTCCGTCTGACCAGTAAGTGATAGGGTCAGACCGGGACGGTCAGACTCTGATTAAAAAGTAAAAAACAGAGGAGATCGCTTCGGCTTCGCCTCGCAAGACAAACAATAATTTAGTCAACACAACTTAAAAACCGATAACAATGTCAAAAGAGACCTTCAAAAGGGACAAACCCCACGTTAACGTTGGTACCATCGGCCACATCGACCATGGTAAAACCACCCTGACTGCTGCTATTACCACTATCCTGGCTACAAAGGGAATGGGCAACACGGCAAAAAAATATGATGAAATTGATGCTGCGCCTGAAGAAAAAGAACGTGGTATCACGATTAACACGGCTCACGTTGAGTATCAGACGGCTAACCGTCACTATGCTCACGTTGACTGTCCCGGTCACGCTGACTATGTAAAGAACATGATCACTGGTGCTGCCCAGATGGACGGCGCTATCCTGGTTGTGGCTGCTACAGACGGTCCTATGCCCCAAACGAAAGAGCACATCCTGCTGGCCCGCCAGGTGGGTGTACCCAAGATTGTGGTATTTATGAATAAAGTTGACCTGGTAGATGATCCTGAACTGCTGGAACTGGTGGAAATGGAAATCCGTGACCTCCTTACCTTCTACGGTTTTGATGGTGCTAACACACCGATCATCAAGGGTTCTGCTATTAAGGCACTGGAAGGCGATGCTGAAGGTGTAAAACAAGTAGAAGAACTGATGGCTGCTGTGGATTCTTACATTCCGCTGCCTCCCCGCCCGGTTGACCAACCATTCCTGATGTCTGTAGAGGATGTATTCTCTATCACAGGTCGTGGTACTGTTGCTACTGGCCGTATCGAAAGAGGTCGTATCAAAGTAGGTGAAGGTGTTGAGATCGTGGGATTGGTGGAAGCTCCGCTTACTTCAACTTGCACAGGCGTGGAAATGTTCCGCAAATTGCTCGATGAAGGTGAAGCTGGTGACAATGCTGGTCTGCTGCTCCGTGGTATTGAAAAAACCCAGATCCGCCGTGGAATGGTTATATGTAAACCTGGTTCTATCACTCCGCATACAGAATTTAAGGCTGAAGTGTACGTGTTGAGCAAAGAAGAAGGTGGACGTCATACTCCATTCTTCAACAAATACCGTCCTCAGTTCTATTTCCGTACTACGGACGTAACCGGCGAAGTAGAGCTGAACGCTGGTACTGAAATGGTTATGCCTGGTGATAACACGTCGCTGAATGTAAAACTGATCCAGCCAATTGCGATGGAGAAAGGTTTGAAATTTGCGATCCGTGAAGGTGGACGTACTGTAGGTGCCGGCCAGGTGACTGAGATCGTGAAATAAGCTTTTAGCCAATAGCTTTTAGCTGTTAGCCAAAAGGCTTTGTAACAGATTAATTAATATCTTTACAATAGTAAAACTAAAAGCTGTCCCGTCACAAGCGGGATAGCTTTTAGCTTTCATACGGGCATGGTGCAACGGTAGCATACGGGTCTCCAAAACCTTTGATCTGGGTT
>JBEBIF010000090.1:0-11033 GCA_040080515.1 Chitinophagaceae bacterium
ATAATATCCCCCTCAACACCGAGTCATAATAACTCCATTCAAAGGCATCCTGCCAAAGTTCTATTACCTCAGCAAATTCAGTTTTAGGTACACTTGCAAACAGGTCAACCGGTGGTGCAGAAACATGATCCGTAAGTGGCATCCACTTACTCTTTAATGAGTGATTTAATGCATCGAACTCCATCAGCAATTCAAACTCCACCAGTTCCTTTAGTGTAATGATCTTCCTGTCAAGCAGTGTTTGCGGATTATCTTCCACGGCACTGATAAATCCGCTCCACCCATGATGTGCAAATTGCTGATCAAATAAATACTGCTCAAAGTATTCCTCATTCCCAACAATTCTGCTTAGCAGGCTGGTGATGGAATAGTTGCCGGATAAGAACAATTTTCTTACTGATCTCGTTTTAAAAAAACTGACCCAGCCATTCCGTTCCATCTCTCTTATGCTGTCAGTAAAGGTCTTATTGACAACCGGAAAGTTGTCAATAGCAATCCCCTGGTCAAGGAAACTGCATAATATGCGAAACAGCAATGGGTGCACCTTGTTGTCCAGGTCTATCTTATAAACTTCTTTCCAGTATTTCCGCAGCTGTCCTATCCGGGGATGGTTAATGGTATCGTACTCTTTGCTGATCATTTTTTGTTTCCATCCGTCCACTGCGTCTTTTCCTTTCTTATCAGCAATCACCATTTGCAGCACGTCTTCTCTTATGCGCCCTGTGATGTACATTTCCCGGTACTCGGGCAATTCCAGGTGCACCTGGAAACCAAAGATCCGGGAGGCCTTAAATATCGCATCATAAAATTTCAAGTGTTGAAAAGCATGCAGGGAGTTATGATGAATAAAATCTTTTAATGCCTGTTGGGAAGGCAGAAAATGTTTTAATTCATGTATAACATGTGCTTCGTTAAAGGAATGATTGCTCATATAAAAAAATTCGGGTTGGAGACTTTCCCCAACCCTGTTAAAATTAATGTCTTAACTCAGCTACGCTGAATTTTGGATTTTTCTCATCCTTAATATATAACACGTCTTTATAAAACTCCACCTTGCCGGTATCAATATTGTACATACCTCCGACAATCCCTATTTCACCTTTGTCTAACATTTCTTCCAGGATAAAACTGCGTTCAATAATATTTTTTACCCCCCGCTTCACATTTAATGAAGCTACATTCTCAACAAATTTTCCGTTTTTTGAATTTCTCTTATCGGGGGCCGTTGTTTCAGATTCTGAATAAACGGCGGGTTGCAGTTTAGATAATAACTCTGTAAGGTTTCCCATTTCCACATGGTCGCAAGCGCCTTTTACTGCTCCGCATTTGGTATGCCCCAGTACGACAATCAGCTTTGACCCTGCTACTTTACAGGCAAACTCCATACTGCCCAATATGTCGGTATTCACAATATTACCGGCTATTCTGATAGAAAATATATCACCCAGGCCCTGATCGAAAATCAGCTCAGCAGAAGTGCGGCTGTCAATACAGCTAAGTATTGTTGCAAATGGCCATTGTCCCTCCCTTGTATCATTTACCTGCCCAAGCAAATCCCGTTGGGCTTTTAAGTTTTTAATAAATCGCCCATTCCCCTCTTGTAATATTTCCAGCGCCATCCTGGGCGTCAGGCTGGCTTGTGTTTCTTTTGAATGTGCTCTCATAATTTCTTTTACTATTAAGTTGATAGATTAAAATTTGTTTAGTGCAAGGATTGTACACTTTGTGTGTTTTCAATATTATAGGCTTCTTTAAAACCTATCAATTTCAGCTTAATGCTCTTTAACGGGACCTTAATATCCCTGAATTCTTTAATCAGGCCCAGTACATCGTAATCAATATACCTTGTGTTTGAAGCATCAATTACTACTGAAGAATTTTCGGGCATATGATCCAGCGTTTGCCTGATGGATGCCTTATTTAAAAACGATACTTCTTCTGAAAGTTTGATATTAATAGTATCCCCTTCCTTATGCTTTTCGGAATGAAAAAAGTACGAGTTCTTCAGGTTACCATGTAAAATAGCTCCTATAGCAGCAATGATACCGGCCAACACTCCTATAATAAGCCCTTTACCACTCAATGCTGGCACTATCGCAATCAAGTCGACAGCAATAATAACAAGTACAGTAACTATAAAAGGTATAAACTGGTATTTTCCGGCATCCCAAAAACCTTTAAACACAGATGGTTTGGCCAGCTTCCAGCCTGTTAATATCAGGATAGCCGCTAATGCCCCTTTCGGAATCATATTCAATATGCCGGGAATTAATATTACAGTCATCAGCAACAGGCCCGCATGAAGAATGGCAGAAAGTTTTGACTTGGCTCCTGCATTTACATTGGCGCTGCTTCTTACAATTACACTCGTAATTGGCAAGCCTCCTATTAAACCAGAAACCGCATTTCCGGTACCCTGGGCAATCAATTCCCTGTTGGTGTTAGTTACCCTTCTTTCTGGATCCAGGTTGTCAATAGCCTCAATACTTAACAATGTTTCAAGCGAAGCAATTATAGCGATAATAAACCCGTACATAATAACAGTACCGTTTACCAACCCACTAAAATCCGGGAGCGTAAAAAAGCCGAAAAACTCCTGGGGATTTTTTGCTATCGGCAATTTTATCAGGTGAGATTCTTCTACGATTTGCAAATTACTGCTTGTTGCAATCCAGATCTGATTCAATACAATACCGAATATTACGGCTACCAATGCGCTTGGTACATAGGGTAATTTTTTCTTTAATGGAGATTTATCCCATAAAACCATTATTAGTATGGAAAGAAGGGAAACGATAACTACACCTATTTCAATTTTTTGCAAGGGAATCAGTAATTCATGCCAGTCGCCCCCGGCAAAAGGCACTATATCCGTCAAATGGCCCTTCTCATCTTTATCTCTCCCGAAAATATGCGGAATTTGCTTCGCAATGATCAATATGCCAATGCTGGTGAGCAACCCTTTTATTACACTGGAAGGAATATAATTAGCGATGCCGCCCAACTTTAAAACTCCTAATACTATTTGTATTAATCCGGCCAGCACAACTGCACACAAAAAGAGGCCATAACTTTCTACTCCGCCTAAGGCTATTATAGCACCCGAAACTAAGGTAGCCAGCCCGGCGGCCGGACCACTTACGCTTAATGGTGAATTGCTTAACGAACCTACTACAAGACCGCCAATAATACCGGCAATAAGACCACTAAAGGGTGTGGCCCCGCTGGCTACAGCAATGGCTATACATAATGGCAAGGCGACCAGAAAAACCACCAGGCCTGCTGGCAAATCGCTTTTAAGATTCGCAAATAAATTTCTGTTCGGTTTCATAAAAATAAACTGCTTTAATCCTGCTTAAGAGAATGAATTAGCTGTTAATTTTCCATTAACAACCTCGTGATTGAAGATCAGCTTAACATAAGCTGCTATAATAATGTTATAAGGATTGATCAGGCCACATTGGGCGGGGGAACAAGGAGTTCACCATGAAAGGCAATATAAGTGGTTGCGTTCTCGCATTTGTGATACGAGGATGCAACAGATACGAAGTAGTGAGTAATATGATGGTCATGCAGAAATTCTTCAGAAAAGGAATTACTGCCGGGTGCTTTTTCTTCTGTGGTGCTGCCAAAAGGATTTGATTCCTCTTCGTTTCCGGAAAGCGGCGGCTGGTTGTCTGCCGTTTTATGTTGCTTCGCAAGTTCCTGCTGTGAAGCAAACACAAAAGGAGTGCTTACAGTAAGCCACAACAGTGCCACTATCATAAAGACAGCGGATACCTTATGGCCAATAGTGTATATTTTTCTAAGACTAACCATTTAACAGGGCTGCAAAATAGGGCTTTACATTTTGTGAACCAAACCATTCCGGTAAGAATCCGGGTAATCACAAAAAGTTAACCGTATGAATACCGGCAGGCAAAAATAACAGCCCGGCGGCAAAAATGTTTATTCTTTTTGTCATTTTTTTGTTTATCCTTTATCAAAGAAGCTGCCGCAAACCAAACAATTGTTCGCCTTCATCAGCCTTGGAAATGCTATTTTTGAAAAAAAGCTGCATGAAGTCATACGAAGTTCTCTTAAGCGACAATAAACACTGGGCTGCCAGAAAACTGGCAGAAGACCCTGGTTTTTTTGAGCGGTTGCTGCATGTGCAATCGCCGGAGTTCTTATGGATAGGCTGTAGTGATAGCCGGGTACCGCCCAATGAAATAACACAGACAGAGCCGGGAGAAATATTCATTCACCGTAATGTGGCCAACCTGGTAGTAAGTACGGATGTGAACCTGATGAGTGTGCTGGATTACGCAGTAAACCATCTTAAAATAAAGCATGTAGTAGTGTGTGGACATTATGGTTGCGGAGGTGTAAAAGCAGCCATGTCAAACGAAGATTTTAACCAGGTGCTGAATATGTGGCTCCGCAATATAAAAGATATATACCGGTTTCACCGCAAAGAACTGGAAGCCATCCCCGATGAAAATACCCGTGTGAACCGAATGGTGGAATTAAATGTAAAGGAACAGGTATTTAATCTTGCTAAAACAGCAATCATTCAAAAAGCATGGGCGAATGAACAACGGCCCGATCTGCACGGCTGGGTGTATGACCTGCATGATGGCTTAATAAAACCGGTAGTGGAAATGAAAGCCGGTATAGATATTGACCCGCTATATGAATTTGAGAATTTATAATGCTGTTATCCAAACAAGGAATGCTGCAAAATAAAAACAGCAGCGCCTGACAGGTATCCAACCAGTGCCAGCCACCCTATTTTTTTCAGGTACCAGAAGAATTCAATTTTCTCCAACCCCATCGCTGCTACCCCGGCAGCAGACCCAATAATTAAACAACTACCACCTGTACCGGCACAATATGCCAGGAATTCCCAAAAGAAGTGACCCGTAGGATATTGCTCCAATCCATACATACCCTGCGCAGCGGCCACCAATGGCACATTATCCACCACGGCCGACAACAACCCTATCAGCACTGTAATTACTTTAATATTTCCTATAGCGTTATCCATGGCTACTGCCAAATCTGTCAGCACACCTGTAGCCTGCAATGCGGCAATACTTAACAGGATGCCGAGGAAGAATAAAATACTCGGGGTATCTATTTTGCGCAGCGCATGGTTTACCGATAGCTGGCCCTTTTCTGCTTCGTCTTTACCACTATGGATCATCTCAGTTATTACCCACATTACACCAAGTCCTAATAGCACACCCATATAGGGCGGAAGATGTGTAACGGTTTTAAATACCGGCACAAACAACAGGCTTCCCAGTCCCACCCAGAAGACCGTATTTCTTTCACGGCGGGTATTTGTAAATTCTTGCGGCCTTGCAGCTGCACCGGTTCTTTCTGCATTTCCTTTTACTTGCTTGCTGATAATAAAAGCCGGCACCAGGAAACAAACAAGGCTGGGTAAGATCGTTTGCACAATAATACTTACGGCAGTGATCTGTCCGCCTATCCATAGCATGGTGGTGGTCACATCTCCGATAGGGCTCCAGGCACCACCCGCATTTGCAGAAATGATAACGAGCCCTGCAAATAATAACCGGTCCTTCTGATCGGTAATGATAATACGTAATAACGATATCAGTACAATGGTGGTGGTAAGATTGTCCAGCACAGCGGAAAGAAAGAAAGTTATGAACCCCAATATCCAGACCAGCTTTCGTTTACTGGTAGTGTTGATACGACTGGTGATGATCTCAAATCCATCATGAGCATCTATCAGCTCTACTATCGTCATGGCGCCCATCAGGAAAAATAAAATGCCAGCCACTTCGCCCAGGCTTTCCTCAAGCAGGTGGGCTGGCGAGTGTTTATCAGGTGCATAAAGGGCAAAAACCGTCCAGCAGAGTACTCCTGTAATAAGTGCTGTGGCCGCCTTATTCACCTTTAACGGATGCTCAAGGGCAATGGCGGCATAGCCAATGATAAAGATGATGATGATAATGGTGACCATGTTGTATAAAAATACGGAATATGCACGCATTTAATTTTACGTAGCTTTAAACCTATATATCAAACATGAAGATCATTTACCTCTTTTTGCTGCCGTTCTTTTTTATTGCCTGTAAGGATAAAAAGCAAAGCACTGCACCTGCCGCCGGAGAATTATCATTGCCGGAGCAATTTTTTTCTTTTAGCAAAACAGATTCGGTAAACCCGGTATTGAGTGCTGACTCGTCACAGTTTATTTGCCCCATATTGAATAAGAAGGTCTATTGGGCAGAAAAAGATGTGTTCAATCCGGCTGCTGTAGTTAGAAATGATACGTTGTTTCTTTTGTACCGTGCCGAAGATAAGATCGGTAAGTATGCCGGCACCTCCCGCATCGGGCTTGGCTGGAGCCTGGATGGTTTACATTTTACCAAACACCCATCACCAGTTTTTTACCCGGATAATGATGCACAAAAGATCTTAGAATGGGAAGGTGGTTGTGAAGACCCCCGCATTGTGCAGGATGAAAAGGGCATCTACTTTATGACCTATACCGCCTACGATGGAGATAAAGCAAGAATGCTGGTAGCTTCTTCGCCAGACCTGTATCATTGGAATAAACACGGACATGTATTTGCCAATGCTGACAGTGGTAAATATGTGGGCCGCTGGAGTAAATCCGGTTCTATTGTTTGCACATATGAAACAGGCACTCCTGTTGCCGTTAAGATCAACAACAAGTACTGGATGTATGGTGGTGATGTAAATATCTGGGCAGCCACTTCAGAGGACCTGATAAACTGGAAGCCGGTATTATATAAAGAGGGAGAAACCCCTTCACTTCCCATGCGGCGCAATGCGGCCGAAAATGCCGACCTCAAAACAGTTTTTGGACCAAGAGAAAAAATGTTTGACAGCGACCTGGTGGAACCTGGTCCTCCCGCCATGCTTACAGACTCCGGTATCTGGCTTATTTATAATAGCCGCAATGAAAAAGCTATTGGTGATACCACCCTGGCTGATGGAACCTATGCTGCGGGGTATATTGTACTGGATAAAAATGATCCCACCAAAGTGATACAGCGGTCGGACAACTATTTTATCAAACCCGATAAGCCGTATGAAATAAACGGGCAGGTAAATAATGTTTGTTTCCTGGAGGGATTGGTTAAGTATAAAAACAAATGGTTTCTGTATTACGGCACAGCCGATTCAAAGATCGCTGTAGCGGTAAAATAAATGAGACCCGGTTGTCCCACAAAGACACCAAGAACACAAACCGGTTGATTTAATAGAAATGCCTTTGTGCTCTTTGCGTCTTAGTGGGAAATTCTTTGTTGATCCAAAATCGGCACTACACATAAAATAAATGCATCCTACATTTGCACTATGTCAATTGAAGTAAAAAACCTCCTCAAAGAATACGGCGAACAAAAAGCCGTGGACAACATTTCCTTTAAAGTAAATAAAGGGGAGATCGTTGGTTTTCTCGGACCCAATGGCGCCGGTAAATCCACCACCATGAAGATCATCACCGGCTACCTGCAGCAAACCGGCGGCGAAGCCTGGGTATGTGGTATTAATGTGGCGCAGCAACCCCTGGAAACAAAAAAGAAGATCGGCTACCTGCCGGAACTGAATGCCCTGTACTACGACATGTATGTGAGGGAATACCTTGGCTTTGTGGCTGAAGTCCACAAGATCCAAAACCCGAAATCAAAAATCGAAGATATTATTGACCTCACCGGGCTTAAGATCGAAAGCAAAAAGAAGATCGGTCAGCTCTCTAAAGGCTATAAACAAAGAGTGGGCTTAGCAGCTGCTTTGATACATGATCCTGAAGTGCTGATATTAGATGAACCTACTTCGGGCCTCGACCCTAACCAGATCGTTGAAATAAGAGAAGTGATAAAAAAGCAGGGTAAGGATAAAACCGTTTTATTTTCTTCCCACATCCTGCAGGAAGTGGAAGCTATCTGTGACCGGGTGATCATCATCAATAAAGGACAGTTGGTGGCTGATGATAAGCTGAGCAATTTACAGAGAGGGAACAAAGACATTCATGTGGTGATCGTACAGTTCAAAGAAGCAGTTGGAAAAGAGTTGCTGGAAAAAATAAATGGTGTTTCAAAAGTGGATGAGCCGCAAACAGCACATTTCAAATTGCAAACTAATAATCCTGAAGCGGTACGGAAGCAATTAATGGAAATCGCTTTGCAGCAAAACCTGAACATTGTTTCACTGCAAAGCGAAAGCCTTAGTTTAGAAGATGTATTTAAAACACTGACGAATTAAAATCCTTTCTTCTCCGTTTTCTCCGGTGTTTTTCCTTTTTCAAAATCGCCGCCATATACCATTATAAGTTTGGACACATCAAAATGCTTCTTCATTGCAGCATTTACCTGCTCCGTAGTCAGCAATTTTAGCTTTGCTTCAAATTTTGTAAAATCAGTCAGGTCCCGCCCTTCTTTCATAAAACCCTTTATCAGGCCGGCCAGGAAAGGATTGCTGCCCAGCGAGGTTTTGTTTTGCTCAATCATACTGCTTACTGATTTCGACAGCTCATCCTGGGTAAATCCTTTGGCAATGGCTTTATCAATTTCCTGGTGAAGGGCTGAATCGAGCCTGTCTTTATATAATGGGTTAAAGAACGCATACACTCCCCATCCGCCCGCTTTTACTTTATACTCCGCACTCAAAAAACTACCGGCACCATAGCTCATCCCTTCATTCTCTCTTAAACGTTGTGGTATTCTTGAATTTAAAAATGCACCGCCACCAAGTAATTCGTTGGCCATCACCACAGCCGGGTAATCTGCATCCTGCTTTGAGATCTCTATATTAATAACGCCACCCATTACTGCATTGGTTTTGTCGGGAGTATTGATAACGGTTGTTTTCCCTTTCACCTCAAAATATTTTGGATCTACCCTGGCATAAGGAGCTTTGCTGTTCCAGCTACCGAATGTTTTCTGTATAAACGCTTTGATCTGTGGCTTATCAAGTTGTCCGACAAAAACAGACAGGGAATGATCAGCGCCGTAGAAATCAGCATAGTATTTCTTCAGGTCATCCAGCTTTACCAGTGCCAGATCTTCCAGTGCTTCGTCCGTTGTTTGCCCGTATAATGGATGTCCTTTAGGATAGTTGGTTGACAGTTTTGTCATCTGCTCAAAAGCTATTGTTTGCGGGTCGCTTTTGCCGGCCTCATAGGAGGCTTTGGTTTCAGATACCAGCCTGTCAAACTCATCCTGGTCAAGTTTTGGATGCAGGAGCAAGTCCTCCAGCAGGGCCAGGGCAGCCGGCAGATTTGCCTTATCAGTACTAAGGTTGATCTCCAGTGTGCCGGGCCCGCCGCCGAAATAAATATCCGTTTTGATCTTGTCCAGCTGATCTTTGATCTGTTCTTTTGTTTTTGTAGTGGTCCCTCTTTTCAGCATGCTTGCTAACAAAGAACCGGCTTCACTTTTGTTGGTAAGATTGCTCTCATTTCCAAACTGAAGGGTGATAGAGGCGTTGATCTTATCGCCTTTGGTTGATTTTTCCAACAGGGCATACCTGGCCCCGTTAGATAAAGTGAGGTATTCTGTGTTGCTTTTTATGTTGTCGATCGAGTTTTCAAACGTTGTTTTTTGCGCAGCCACTTCTTTTCCCTTATATCCATTTAGTAACGACTTGATATCGGGTGTTTCTGCTACTACCGTTCTGTCCGGCGCTGCATCCGGCACAAAGACTCCATAGGTACGATTAGAAGCTTTATAATATTTTTTGGCAACGGTCTGCAGATCACTCAGTGTAAGTTTTTCAATTCTGTCACGGTACAAGAACCACAGTCTCCAGTCGCCTGCACCTATGAACTCCGTAAGGGCAATGGCCCACTCAGTGGTTTTATTGGTGGTGTTCTCAATTCCTTTCTGGATATTGTTTTTGGCCCGGGTCAGGTCTTCTTCGGTAAGGGTCATAGAAGGGATCGCATCCATGGTTGCAAAAAAGACCTGCTTTGCACTGTCAATACTTTTATCTTTTGGCACTTCCACCTGGAAATAAGAGAAGCCCGGATCAAATAATGTTTGGGAATAGCCATACATATCCGATGCCAGCCTGGACTCTACGAGATTCTTATAAAGAATGCCGGAAGGGTTGTTGGTCAGTACCTGGATCAGGGCGTCGTTTGATGCATAGTCTTTATCTGCAACAGAAGGAGAATGATACGCCATACCGATATATTGTATATCACCACTACGCCGCAGTGATATTTGCCGTTCTCCATCCTGTGGCGGCTCCACAGTATAGGTGGGTTGCAATACCCGGGCCGGTTTGGGCAACGGACCAAAGTACTGCTGACAATAAGCCAATGCTTTTTTCTCATCAAATTTTCCGGCAATGATCAATACGGCATTATCCGGCTGATAATATTTTTTATAGAACAATTTCAGGTTCTCTGCTTTCACCCGTTCAATATCTTCTTTGCTGCCGATAGTGGATTTGCCATAGTTGTGCCAGAGATACATGGCCGACAACACTCTTTCCTGCAGCACACCACTGGGAGAGTTCTCGCCTATCTCAAATTCATTGCGTACCACGCTGAATTCTTTTTTCAGTTCTTCCGGCAATATTTTGGAATTCACCATCCGGTCCGCTTCCATATCAATGGCCCAGCGAAGGTTTTCATCAGAAGCTGATAATATCTCATAGTAGTTGGTACGATCATACCAGGTGGTGCCATTGGCAAAAGCACCTTTATCAGCGATCGCTTTTTTAATGTCAACAAATTTTTTACATTGTTTGAACAGCATATGCTCCAGCAGGTGGGCCATACCGCTTTCCCCATAGCCTTCATGGCGGGAGCCTACTTTGTACACAATGTTGACGGCAATATTGGTTTGAGAAGCATCCGGCATCAGTAATATGCGGAGTCCGTTACTCATTTCATATTCCTTAATTCCTTCTACCGTGGTTATCAGTTTGGGCGTTTGCTGGCTTTGTACCCGGGTGGTGTGCAGCAATAAAAAAACAAGGCAGATAGGCAAGATCGTTCTTTGCATGGCTTTACAGTTTACATTAAAAATAAATAC
>JBEBIF010000091.1:0-11015 GCA_040080515.1 Chitinophagaceae bacterium
TATAAGAGACAGGGTAAGAGGTGAGAGTGTGAATGGAATACCTTTTTTCAAACTTAAGATAATCCAGGAACGGCTGCAGGGATGACTGGGATATTGATAGCATATTGCAGCTTTAAAGTTACACAATAAAAATAGCCGCCCCGGTCAAATCGGGGCAGCTATCAAGTATTATTGGGGCAATTCCAAGAAATTACTTCTCTATCTTGCCGCTGGCTATATTTTGCTTGTACACTGCTTTCAACACCTGACCACGACGTCTTACAGAGGGCTTGATGAAGGCCTGGCGTTCACGCAGTTGCAATAAAACCTTCGATTTCTCGAATTTCTTCTTGTACTTTTTTAACGCTTTGTCGATGTTTTCGCAATCTTTTGAATCAATTATAAGCATAACTTTTATACCTCCTTGGTACTTTTTTTAGGATGGCAAAGATAGGCGGGAATTTGGAAAGTTTCAAGTTTAATCTCTAAAGTTTTGCACGGCCCGATTTCTGTCCCAAAACCGTAATAACCCTTTACTTTGCAAGCATGTTTACAGGTATTGTAGAAACTACCGGTATAGTTAAAGAAGTGATCGCAAATGGGTCCAACCGCAGCTTTTGGATCGAATCCCCCATTTCGTCCCAACTTAAGGTAGATCAAAGTGTAAGCCATAGCGGAGTATGTCTTACCGTAGAAGAAATAACAGAAAACCGCCACCGGGTGACCGCCATTGATGAAACACTACAAAAAACCAATCTCAGCAACTGGGAAATAAATACGCCTGTTAACCTGGAGCGTTGCCTGCACCTTAACGACCGACTGGATGGACACCTGGTACAAGGCCATGTGGATACTACCGGCACCTGTACCAAAATAAAAGAGAAAGAAGGAAGCTGGGAGTTTGAAATTGAATACCCGGGTAAATTTTCCGGATTAATCATAGAAAAAGGTTCCGTTTGCCTCAATGGCATCAGCCTTACCGCCTTTGGTGTAAAAAAGAAATCATTCCGGGTGGCTATCATCCCATACACGTTCACTCATACCGCTATTAACGATTTAAAAAAAGGGGACCGGGTGAATATTGAGTTTGATATGGTGGGCAAGTATATCCTCCATAATATCAGTAAGCTGAAAAAGTAACTGCGGTAATTTACCATACACAATATGAAACTTGAAACCCCCAACAGGCAACATTATCCGGCGCTGGACGGATTGAGGGGTTTGGCCATCCTGCTGGTAGTAGTGTATCACAATTTTGGGTTTATCAACTATTTCTTTTTTGGCTGGCTGGGTGTTGACCTTTTTTTTGTGCTCTCCGGCTTCCTTATCACTGATATACTTTTAAAAACTTCTTCTTCACCAAAGTATCTTTCTAATTTCTATATACGAAGGATACTGAGGATCTTCCCACTGTACTACCTGTTTGTGATTCTCTGCCTTTTTGTATTGCCGAAACTAAGTCCGCATTTTGATGTTAAATATTATTCAGACAACCAGGTATGGATCTGGACTTACCTGCAAAACTGGCTGTATATATTTAACGGGCATGATGGTACCAATGCCTTACACCATCTCTGGTCACTGGCAGTGGAAGAACAATTCTATTTGATCTGGCCCTTTATCATCCTGCTTTTAAAAAAACCGACCTGGCTATTGATATTTATTTCACTGGTATTAGTGGCTGTAATAGGCTTCCGTTTATGGATATGGCTGAACCAGGTGGCCGACCTTGCTTACTACAACCTTTACACATTCTCCCGTATTGATGGTATTTGTATTGGCTGTATGATCGCACTGCTGCAAAGAATCAATGCCGGCTTTCTGAAAAAATACACTCCCTGGGTCGTATTATTTTTTGCAGTCATGAACTTTGCATTCTTTTTTGTGAACCGCAAACATGAGTATGGTTTCCCATACCTGGCATTGGCCGGCTACACCACTTTTGCTATGATCTTTGGCCTGCTTGTCAATGATGCCGTGACGGGTGATACCAAACTGGTACAACAAATATTCCGGTTTCCACTGCTGCGGTTTTTTGGGAAGATATCTTACGGCTTTTATATGTTTCACTGGCCGGTTTATCTTTTACTAAGTCCGTGGCTGTACCTGCAGCTGTCAAAATACCTTTCAGGTCATCCGCTCAATTTTACCGTATCGGTAGTGGCTACAATGGCAGCCATCGCTATCAGCTGGATAAGTTTCAGGTATTATGAGCGATACTTCCTGAAATTAAAAGATAAGCTTGCCTGACGGTAAGCCGATTTCATTATCTGCATTTTGATTGTATCTTTAGCCCAACCACAATGGCAGAACAAATTATCATACTTACCCCGGTTTTTAATGACAACGAATCTTTGAATACGCTATTAGCTAACCTGGATACTGCGTTCAAGGAATTTTCAAATAGCAGGTTTTCTGTACTGGTTATCGATGATGGCTCATCAGAAAACATAACGATCAGTGCCGGAAACCGGTTTCCTGTTCAAATACTACACCTCCAAAGGAATATTGGTCATCAAAAAGCCATTGCTGTAGGCCTTGCCTATATCAAAGAAAATGGTACCTGTGATAAAGTACTGGTAATAGACAGCGATGGAGAAGACCGGCCGGAAGATGCAGTGAGTCTGATCAAAGAATCTGAAAACAATCCCGGCAAGATCATCTTTGCCCGTCGTAAATCACGACAGGAAAGTACCCGGTTCCGGTTGTTTTACCGGTTGTACAAATTTGCCTTCAGGATCCTTACAGGAAAGAAGATCGCATTTGGCAATTTTATGGTGGTTCCAAAACCATTGCTGGATAAAGCTGTTTATTACAGTGAAATATGGAATCATATTGCCGGGGGTATCTTAAAAGCAGGCTTGCCGTATGCTTCTATTGAAACACACAGGGGTAAAAGATATGCCGGAGAATCAAAGATGAATTTCAATTCGCTTTTAATTCACGGGCTTGGTGCCATCGCCGTTTTTATTGAAGTAATTGCCAGCCGCCTGCTCGTATTTTCTTTAAGCCTGATCGGCATGTCGCTGATCGTTATTCTTGTCTTACTGGGCATTCGCACATTTACCGACCTGGCCATTCCCGGCTGGACATCCACAGTGGGCTCTGCTATGCTGATCGTTCTGCTGCAAAGTTTCCTGCTGTCTCTTTTCACTATATTCCTTTACCTGTCATCACAATCACAACGGAAATTCATTCCTGCTCATCACTATAAAGATTATACGGGCACTATTGAAACCATTCAATAAATGATGGACGCTTTCAAATACCAGGGCAGTGAATTGGAATTATTTCAGCATGCAAAGAATTGGAAGAATTACTTCTCCCGCATCATCAAACCCTTTATAAAAGGGCAGGTGCTGGAAGTGGGCGCCGGTATTGGTGCCACTACCCTGCTGCTGAATGATGGTACAACTGTTTACTGGCTGATGCTGGAACCGGATGCGGAAATGTGTTCATTACTTGAAAAAAAAATGACTTCGAAAGAATTTCTTGTCAATACAAACCTGAAACAAGGAACAATCGATACTATCATTAAATCGTTCGACACTATTATTTATATAGATGTGCTGGAACATATTGAAGCCGACGCTGAAGAATTGAAAAAGGCAGCTGCCTTACTTAATCCTGGCGGACATATTATAGTTCTGTCCCCTGCATTCCAGTTTTTATACAATCCATTTGACAAGGCTATTGGTCACTACCGGAGATATTCCCGAAAAAAACTTACTGAGATCACTCCTGCCGGATTACTTATGATCAGTAACAGGTATTATGACACGATCGGGTACTTTGCAGCTCTCATGAATAAATTGTTACTGCGACAAAAATACCCGACCATCAAACAAGTACTTTTCTGGGACCGCTGGATGGTGCCAGTATCTAAATTTTTGGATAAACTGTTCTTTCATCGTTTTGGGAAAAGCATCATTGCTGTGTGGCAAAAAACAGAACGATAAATAAAACCAGCTTTGCATAGTTTTGCAATTACAAGTATGCAGAACAACCTTGAAGGAATATCTTTCGAAGAAGCCGTGAATACGGATGGCACCAGCTATGCCACCTTCAGAGCTCAGCTTTTTCCTGTTTATTCAAAAGTATGGTGGGATATTTTCAAGGGATACTTCTTCCTGGCTGTTGCAACCGGCTTATTTATTTACCTGGATAACCAATATCATTTGTACTGGTGGGTACTGGCAATTCCGTTTGCGGTATTGATTGGCTACATGGCCGCATATATTGCCCTCTTTATTCATGAAGCCGGGCACTTTAATATTCACCCGGATAAAAAAATCAATGACCGTCTCGCAACTATTCTTCTTTGTCTTCCGTTTGGTCTGTCAATGAAATCCTACCGCAAAATACACTGGCAGCATCACCTTCATTTAGGTACACCCCAGGACACTGAAGTATCTTACTTCAATGCCTTGACCAAATTATTTGTACTGGAAACCATAACCGGTATTCATTTGTTACGAACTGTAATGCAGAAGGGAAGTACTGAAGTGCTGACTAAAGAACAAAAACAGCAAAGCCGCATCATGCTTTTGTCGGGGTTTATTTTTCATGCCATCCTGCTGGCTATTTTAATTATTACACATCACTGGGCAGTAGCAATAACATGGGTACTGGCTTTTGGCATATTCTTTCCTTTCTTCGCAACCATCAGGCAGTTATTAGAACACCGGGATGAACTGGCAAATCATGTCACTGATTTCAGAACCCAGCCTCATGGAAAAGTAAGCCGGTTGTTTGCACATACTATTCTCAGCAGCAGTTTTGGGTCTGCCGGTTTTACCCGGCATATGATCCATCACTGGGATCCGCAGGTTTCGTACACCCAGCTTGCCCGGATAGAAGCGTTTCTTTTGCAGTGTGACAAGATCGCTCCAATTATCAAGACCTCTAAAACCACTTATTTAAAAACGGTTAAAAAATTACTGGCAGCACCTTGAATCCTGTTCCTCTATATTGCCCGGTGTGCCAGCAAAAAAACATTCAGCTTTGGAGTGTGGCAAAGGATTATGAATATTTTTCGGTGCCGGGAGAATTCAGTTACTATGGCTGCAATGATTGCGGAGCCATCTTTATTCATCCTGTTCCGGTAAGCCTGCTAAAAAAGATCTATCCTCCCAATTATTATTCTTTTGTAAACAAAAGAAAAAACATAGTAGTAAGGCTGAAGGAGTGGCTTGATAAACGTTACTTTAAAAAGATCCTGAAACGATTGCCCGGAAAGGAATTAAGTGTGCTGGATGTGGGTGGCGGCACCGGCTGGATGCTGGATGTGTTGAAGAATACGGACAGCCGGATACTATTTACACAAAGTGTTGATATAGATTCAGCAGCCAAAAATGTGGCAGAAGAAAACGGCCATGCATATTTTGAAGGAACAATTGAAGATTTTGTGACTACCAAAAAGTTTGATCTCATTCTCCTGCTTAATCTTATTGAACATGTGGCTGATCCGCTTGCTGTGCTGCAAAAAGCAGAAACAGTATTATCACCGGGAGGTGTTATCGTAATTAAAACGCCCAATACAGATAGCCTGGATGCCCGGATATATAAAAGATCATACTGGGGTGGTCTTCATTGCCCGAGGCATTGGGTTATATTCTCTGAAAAGAGTTTCAGGCATTTGTTATTGTCAACCGGGCTGAAGATCAAAAAACTGAATTATACACAAGGCGCCCCGTTCTGGGCCTTTAGCATCATTGCTTCCTTGTACCGGAAAAAAATGGTCCGTATTTCAGCAAACAGGCCCATCATCTTTCACTGGCTCTTTGCTCCCATCAGCGCAGGATTTGCCATTTTTGATTTTATCCGCAGACCATTTGCTAAAACATCACAGCTATTCATCATACTTCATAAGGAAGAGGAGAAATGATACCATCGTTGCCAAATATTTTATCTATTTTGTATCGGGCAAATTCGAAATACCTTCATGAGTCTACCATCCTTCTTTCTGCAAAACCGTGTTCATTATAAGAACTATCTTTTGCTGTTGCTTATTTGCCTGCTGGCTTACTGGCCCCTCACTTTTGGCATTTTCAGTGTAAAAAATGATGCCCTTCATTACTTCCTGCCGTACCGGTTTGAGATCAGCGAGGCATTACGAAATGGAGAATTTCCTTTTTGGAGCCCTTATCTATACCTCGGCTACCCGGTGCAAGGCGACATGCAAAGTGGCGCCTGGAACCCTGTAGTTTGGATCTTCTCAGCCATAGGAAGATATGACCTCACCTTATTTCATTATGAAAACCTGCTTTATATTTTTTTAGGCAGTGTGGGTATGTATAAACTTACCAATCGCCTTTCTGAACACTCACAGACTGCATTATTAATTGCTGCCAGTTATATGCTCAGCGGTTTTATGCTCAGCGGGCAATTGATCAACTGGTTATCTGCAGCCGCCTTTATTCCTTTTGTCATCCACTATTACTTACTTGCACTTGATGCTACATCAGTTAAAAATCCAATCAAGGCCGGAATTGCGCTTTTTTTCCTTTTCACCTCTTCCTACCCCTCTTTCTTTATTCTGACAGGCTACCTTTTAATTCTCCTTTTCCTGGTTACCATAGTGACCCGTTTTCGAAATAAAAAAATCTCTTTTACAAACTGGAAAAAGATTTTGTTGCACCAGTTACTGATCGCCGCTGTTTTTACAGGTCTTGCTTTACCGGCATTCGTTTCATTTATTGACCTGCTCCCTTACTACCAGCGGGGTGGCGGCACCAGCTACCTGGAATCATCAACTAATGCTTTTGAAGCACAACATTTCTTAACACTGTTATTTCCCGGCACTATAAAAGCAAACGATATTGTTTCTTATACGGATGTTACCTGCAGAAATATCTATTTTGGGATCATTCCGCTAATTATCCTTTTTGCATTACCTCCTAAATGGAACCGGAGAAACATACTGTTAGCATTACTGGCTGTATTCTCACTGCTATTCAGCCTGGGAGATGCCACGCCTGTCCGGAAGATATGCTACGATCTCGTTCCTTTGCTGGATACCTTTCGTCATCCTTCACAAATGCGGCTATTCTTTATACTGGCTGTTTTGTTGTTAGCAGCGCCGGGCTTAAAAAGGATTTTAAATAATGAAATATCCCCGGTTCAACGGAATAAAATAAAATTGATCTTCTTGTTTACAACTGCTGCATTGCTTATCATCCTTATAACTGCTCTCACCCAATCATCCATTATGAGTAAGGTAACGAATGGCGCTGGCGGAGGTATTAGGTCTGCTTTAAAAAATATTCTTGAATCCGTTACTCTCAGCGACACCCTTGTATTGAACAGCCTGTTGCAATTATTATTTCTTGGTGTCTTTCTTATTTGGTTTAAAAGAGCACTTAGTTCCAAATTATTTCTCAGTGTACTTTGGACAAGCAACCTTTTTATTATGGCACAACTGGTCTTGCCCGCAAGTTTTGTAAGTAAAACATCTCCTAAGACAATTAATGCTGTTATCCATGCTTCGCCAAAAGGATTTCCAACAGATAGTTTGCAAAATACTTTAGCCGCAAACAGCAAGGATGCGTTCACCAATTTCGACATATCCGGGCTGAATTATTTTTATAATAAGAAAATCGGGATTAGCCGGGTTACGAATTCACCGGCATTTTTAATTCAGCAAGACAGTTTTACTCAAACACATCTTCTCTACGATTATGTATCCTCGCTTCCGGTGGTTTATATCGCTGATTCTGTTTTACAATTAAAGGATACTGTCATTTTGAATAGTGTTAGTAATTGCACCTATGCTTTTACTGATACTAGAAGCAGCAGCAAGCCATGTGGCAGCAATACTACAGCCGTCAGAAAATTAGCCTCCAACCGGATTGAAATTGAGACGGAAACAGAACGACCTGCTTTTTTAGTTCTTTCACAAAACTATTATCACCATTGGAAAGTGGCTATTGATGGCGAACCGGGAATTATTCAAAAGACCAATATGAGTTTTATGGGAACTGCAATACCAGCTGGCAAGCACACGGTTGTTTTCCGTTTCTTGCCGGCTAACACAATTAAAGCTTTATGGATACAACTGGCCGTTCTTATAACTTTACTCATTGCGGGGTTGTTTTCGTTTTATAAAACAAAGAAAAATTAGTATGACCCGGACCAGGACCTTTATATTATCGCTGCTGCTGACTTTGCCGGTCATCTTGTTCCTGGTGCATCATTATACCAACCATAGCCCGGAGCTTCACCCTACCGGCTTCACTGCAGATGAAAATGTGCTGTATATGTCCTATGCACATCAGTATATTGACCAGGGAAATGCTTCTCTTTTTTATTCCAATCCTTTTGATGGTGATCCGCAATCGCCAAAAATATATTTTCAACCGGTAAATTTCCTGTTTGTCCCTTTTCTAAAGATGGGAGCTGATCCGGGTCTTGTTTTTTCCCTGTTCGGTTTGCTGATGGCATTTTGCTGCATATACCTGGGAGTACGCATCATTCAGCATCTGTTACCGGATAACAAAAACCAGGTATTGGTCACCATCCTTTTTACCTGGGGTGGCGGATTAACAGCGCTGACCGGGGTTGGCAGTTCCCTGCTGACCGGACTACCTCTTTCTTCATGGATCGATGGTATATATGTGGCCGATCCTGCCAACGGCTGGTGGGGAATGAACTGGGGACGAACGTTGTTTATTCCGCTGGAAGCCTACTATCATTTCCTCTTTCTCCTGAACATTTATTTTATATTGAAACATAAATGGACAGCAGCAATTGCAGCAGCTGCCTTTCTTTCCCTCTCACATCCTTTTACGGGCATTGAATTTTTACTCATCACTATCGGCTGGCTGGTTCTTGAGAAGATCATTTTCCGGAATAAAAAAATTCCTTACTGGTACCTGGCAGGCATTGTTGCTATTACGGTTTTCCATGGCTGGTATTATTTATACTACCTCAATAGCTTTCCGGAACATAAACAGATCTTTTCGCAATACAGTGCCGGGTGGACCTACAGTTTCCGGATATTCATCCCGGCCTACATTTTAGTTCTCGTCTTATCATTTATAACATTTTACAAAAACAGATCAATACCAAAATTTCTTTCGGAATCGCATCAGCGGCTATTTCTTTGCTGGGCCATTATCGCTTTCCTGCTTTCCAAACATGAATGGTTTATAAAACCCATGCAGCCCATTCATTTTACCCGTGGCTATGTTTGGGCGGGCTTATTTTTATTAGGATTGCCCGGCTTAGTATGGCTGGCTGAATATTCAAGGAAAAAAACTGCCTGGAAAATTTGCTTCGCTGTATTCATTTTTCTATTTCTCCTGGATAATACATTGTGGACAGGAAATCATTTGCGGGATAAGAACAAAACGGAATGGGAAGGTTATCTCACTAAAGACACTAAAGCCGTATTTACCTTTTTAAACAAATCAACCAGCAGGGATGACTTACTGGTTGGCAATGCTCCTCTCATAAATTATATGGCAAATGCTTATGCACCTGTTAATACGTGGGCTTCTCATCCATACAATACTCCCAACCGGTCTGGCCGGGTTGAAGTAATGAAACATTTTTTAGAAACGGGGATAAGACCGCCCGAATGGGCAAACAGGAGATTGATCCTGGTTGTAAATAAGAAGGAACAGTCTTTACCGATTCATGCTTCGTTACAGGTCAATAAAATATTTGAAAACGATACATACATCATATTTATTCCATGATGTTCTTTCCTTTCATAGCGCTGCTGATCGCCTGGTCCATCACCCTTTCAGCATAAGGTCTTGATATTTCATTCAGCCGTTCTATAGCTGCATGAATAGTATCCTTGTCTCCTTTTTCAATTAATTGTTTCAATTGATCAACTGCAGTAGCTGTATCGGAACGTTCTTGCTCTGTAAGAAAGGAACTGTTCTTTGCAATGAATTGCGAAGTTGTTTCCAAGATCTGTTGTGCCTCCGTTTGGGCTTCCACCAATGCTCTAACCTGTATATCTTTTTTTGCATGAGTGATGGAATCGAGCAGCATTTTTTCCACTTCTTCGTCTGTTAGCCCATACTGTGGTTTCACCTCAATGCTTTGCTCAATACCGCTGCGCAATTCTTTTGCTTTCACCACCAAAATGCCATCTGCATTTACCAAAAAAGAAACTTCCACTTTGGGTAATCCTGCGGGCATACCGGGGATACCAGTTAAGTTAAATTCCGCCAGTTTCCTGTTATCTTTTACCAGGTCTCTTTCGCCCTGAAAAACAGCTATCCGCATACTTCCCTGTCCGTCTTTCTGTGTGGTGTATTGCCGTCCGACCTTGGAAGGAATTTTTGAATTGCGTGGGATCAGCACATCCATCAAACCACCCATGGTTTCAATACCGAGAGAAAGCGGCGTGATGTCAAGTAATAAGAAATCTTTATTATTACCAGCTAAAATATCTGCCTGGACTGCCGCACCCAACGCCACTACTTCATCCGGGTTTAATGTATCATGTACTTTTCTTGCAAAAAAATTACTGACTGATCTTTTCACCAACGGCACCCTGGTGGAACCTCCGACCATCACTACTTCATCAATATCAGTAATAGCAAGACCTGCATCCTTCAATGCGTTTTTACAGCAGTCCACTGTTTTATTAACAAAGCTGGTAATCAGCTCTTCAAACTTTTCCCTTGTCAATACAAAATCGTACCCGGTAACCTGAGCGAAAAAAGAATCATTAAAGGAAAGATGCTTCTTGGCTTCTTCGGCCTTTAACCTCAACTCCTGTGCAAGACTTTTATTCATCAATAACTCTTCATTGCTTAATCCGACTTCCTTTACCCAATATTCCACTACTGCCCGGTCAAAATCGTCGCCACCGAGATATGTGTCCCCATTGGTGGATAATACTTCAAATATGCCACCTGCAATACGAAGAACAGAGACATCGAAGGTGCCGCCACCCAGGTCATATACGGCCACCGTTTTTGATTCATCATTACGCATTCCTAATCCGTATGCAAGACTGGCGGCTGTTGGTTCATTCACAATGCGCAACACATCCAGTCCTGCTAATTTTCCCG
>JBEBIF010000491.1:0-2490 GCA_040080515.1 Chitinophagaceae bacterium
AGGATCTTCAGCATGGTGATGGCAGAAATGCACCATCAATTGCGGTAGCCTTGCCAGCTCATGCAGTTCCGTAGAACTGATGAGAAACAAAAAGGCCGTTATGAAAGTTATCTTCCTGTGCATAAAGAGGGAAAGCTGCAATCTACACTCATGCCCCAACCCAGACTATGACTTTTGTCACCCCACCTGCCTGAAGGCAGGTAAATACTGGTGGTTACGAATTACCCCAAGGGTCCTGTGGACACTAATAACACGAAAAGGGAATCCATTTGCCGCAGGCAATCAATTTGTATTCAATTGTATTTATTAGTGCTATTAGTGCAATTCGTGGCCAAAACCTTTACGCTGCGCAGCAGCCAATCTCTGTTAATCTGCGTAATCTGTGGCAAAAACCAAAAATCCATTATCTTAGGCCAAAAGAACATACCTTAACCATTAGACCATGGCCGACGAAAAATACCTGTTTCTTAACCGTGACCTTAGCTGGCTTTCTTTCAATCACCGGGTACTCCTGGAAGCTGCTGATAAGAGTGTCCCACTTTATAACCGCATCTCTTTTTTATCTATATTCTCTTCCAACCTGGATGAATTTTTCCGGGTGCGGATGCCTTCCATATTTGCCTTTTCGGCTATCGACGTTAAAAAGATCGGCATCAGGGATGAATACCCCAAAGGCTTGGTGCAACAGGTGCAAACAATGGTGCATGAGCAACTGGAAGAATTTGGCAGCATCCTCACACAACAGATCATACCCGAACTGCAGCAAAATCATATCTGCCTGTATTATAATCAAGACATCCGGCCGGAACACCATGAAACGGTAAAGGAATTCTTTTTATCCAGGGTCTTATCCTTTCTGCAACCGGTAATGCTGCAACGGGAAAACCAGGGCAATATATTCCTGGAAAACAATGCACTCTATTTTATTGTGGACCTGGAAACAGTTGAGCAACCCGGCAAGCACCTCTATAGCCTGCTCAACATTCCATCGGCCAACCTGCCCCGTTTTTCTGAATTACCAATGCTGGGTGATGATCATTACATCCTTTTCATTGATGATGTGATCCGTGATAACCTGAAAGAAATATTTCCTAATTATATCATTCATGGTGCCTGGAGCATAAAGCTTACCCGTGATGCAGAAATGAATATTGGCGATGAATTTATTGGCGACATTGCCGAGAAAATAGAAAGACAGCTGGAGAAAAGGGAAGTGGGACTGGCCACCCGTTTATTATATGATAAAGCCATGCCGGCGGAAGTAAAGGATTTTATCCAAAAGTATTTGAATATACCCGCTGACGAATTTGTAGAAGGTGGCCGCTATCATAATTTGAAGGACCTGGGGAGTTTGCCCAATCCCATGAAGGGAAAACTCAGTGCATCGTCCTGGCCGGCTATGTCTCATGCAGGGTTTACCAATTACTGTTCTATTTTTCAAAGTATTTCAGAAGAAGAGAAGTTGCTTCACCTGCCGTACCACTCCTATAATTATATACTCCGCTTCTTTAATGAAGCAGCTATTGATCCGCATGTAAAAGAAATTTATGTAACACTGTACCGGGTGGCAGCCGATTCGCATATTGTCAATGCACTCATCAGTGCGGCCCGGAACGGAAAGAAAGTTACCGTGTTTGTGGAATTAAAAGCCCGGTTTGATGAGGCCAACAACCTGAAGTGGAGCAAGAAGATGAAAGCTGCCGGTATTAAGATCATCAACAGCATACCCGGATTAAAAGTGCATGCTAAAGTGGCTTTGATAAAACGACAGGAGAATAAAGAATCCAAATCGTATTCGTTTCTGGCTACCGGCAACTTCAATGAATCCACCGGACGTTTCTATACAGACCATGTACTCTTTACGGCAAAGCCGGAATATGCGCAGGAACTGGATTTGCTTTTCAATTACCTGCAATCGAGAGTGCCGCCTGAAGTTTATGGGAAGATACCTTTCCAGCACTTGCTCGTATCACAGTTTAATCTCATCAAACGGTTTAACAAACTAATTGACCGGGAAATAAAGAATGCAAAAGAAGGGAAGCCAGCAAACATCATCATCAAACTCAATAACCTGCAGGAGCGGGAAATGATAGTCCGGCTCTACGAAGCCAGCAGGGCAGGGGTTAAAGTACAGTTACTGGTACGCAGCATCTGTTGCCTGGCACCCGGTGTGACAGGGCAGAGTGAGAACATTACCGTGCACCGCATTGTGGACCGCTACCTGGAACATGCCCGCATCTTTGCTTTTCACAACAATGGCGAACCTGAATACTACATGGGCAGCGCCGACTGGATGAACCGCAACCTCCACAGCCGCATTGAAGTGGTATTCCCTGTAAGCGATAAAAAACTCGCTGCCGAACTGGAATACATTCTTCAGCTGCAACTAAAAGATAATCAGAAAGCGGTACTGCTCTCCAGCGATACAGCCACCGGTGCCGCTAACAATCTGCGGGTATTAAACTCCGGGCAAACACCACTGGCAGCACA
>JBEBIF010000492.1:0-2489 GCA_040080515.1 Chitinophagaceae bacterium
TTACCAGGGCACTCGTCTGACGGTCTCAGTCTGACAGGTGCTGTAAGTGCAGCCCCGTATGGCTCTGCAAGTATCCTCCTTATAAGCTACGGCTATATCAGAATGCTGGGCAATGAAGGTGTGAAAGCTGCTACTGAATATGCCATCCTGAATGCCAACTATATGCGGGCAAGACTGGACGGTGCTTACGATATTTTATATACCAATAACAATGGCCAATGCGCCCATGAGTTTATTGTTGACCTTCGTCCGTTTAAAAAATCAGCAGAAGTGGAAGCAGAAGATGTAGCCAAGAGTTTAATGGATTATGGCTTCCACGCGCCAACGATGAGTTTCCCGGTGCCGGGAACGATCATGATCGAACCGACGGAGAGTGAGGACAAGGCTGAACTCGACCGTTTTTGCGATGCCTTGCTTTCCATCCGTGAGGAAATAAAAGCCATTGAAGAAGGTACAGCAGATAAAAAAGATAATGCGCTAAAAAACGCACCCCATACACAAGCTGTGGTTACTGCTGATGAGTGGAAATATGGCTACTCAAGAAAAGAAGCTGCATTCCCGCTGTATTATGTTACACTGAATAAATTCTGGCCGGGTGTGGCAAGGGTAAACAATACACATGGTGACCGGAACCTCATCTGTACTTGTGAGCCGGTGGAAAGTTATATGGAAGCTGAAGCATAATGCCGGGACATACCACTAAAAATCAAAAAGCCTTTTCGATAAATGCCGGAAAGGCTTTTTGATTAAAAAAAGTAACTTACTTTACAAATCTGCAAGACCATGCTTAACGGATTACCTGTTTATCTTGTCCTCACCTTTTTAGCAGCAGTGGCATTAACCTACCAGCTTTTTATCAATGCTGTAAAAAAGAAACTGGTGCCTTCATTAATAATATTTGCCTGGATGGGAGCTACTGCGGCAGCGGCTTTATCCGGCGTATTTACAGATGTTTCAGGAATACCTCCACGGTTTACTGCGGCAGTGGCACCCGCACTTTTTTTCATCATTGTCTTATTAATTACTAAAAAAGGGCAATCATTTGTGGATGGTCTTGATGTCCGCAAACTGACGCTGCTACATATTGTCCGGATCCCGGTGGAACTAAGCCTTTACTGGCTTGCTGCCCATAAAGCGGTACCCGAACTGATGACATTTGAGGGACGAAATTTTGATATCGTTTCAGGTATCACCGCTCCCATCATTTATTTTATTTGTTTTGATGGCACCCGGGTAAAAAACCGCCGGTTATTATTGGGCTGGAATTGTATTTGTCTTGGCCTGTTGCTTACCATTGTCATCAATGGCGTTTTGTCAGCCCCGTTTGCCTTCCAGCAATTTGCATTTGATCAACCGAATATTGCGGTGTTGTATTTCCCGTTTGTATGGCTGCCTTCGTTTATCGTAATGGTGGTGTTGCTTAGTCACTTAGCGGTTATCCGGCTGTTATTGAAGAGATAACCCTGGCCCCATTTCAATATCAATTACACAATCCCACTTTTAAAGCCTACCTTTAGCGCCATTAATCAATAATACAAATACAATGAGCGACAAAAATCAGGGAACCGTTAAGTTTTTCAATTCTGAAAAAGGATTCGGTTTTATCAAACACGATGACTCTAACAAAGAAACTTTTGTACATGCCAGCGGCCTAATAGACCAGGTGGCTGAAGGTGACAAAGTTGAGTTCGATCTGCAGGAAGGTAAGAAAGGAATGAATGCAGTGAATGTAAAAAAGACCAACTAAGAAATTTTACAACGATAATTCTGCTTACAAAAAGACCCGGTTTCACAACCGGGTCTTTATCGTTTATATCAGGGCTATACTGAATTTAAAATCTTCTTCCACGTCCGCCACCGTTGCCCCGGCTTTCATTAGTTCTTGAGGGCTGACCGTTACTCCCGTTATCATTTCTTCTTTCGATCTGACGGGATGGCTGCTGTTGTGCCGGTTGTGATCTTGGCTCCTGCCGTCTTTCCATTTGCTGTGCAGGCTGACGCTCCGGTCTTGGCTCTTGCCGTCTTTCCATCTGCTGTACAGGCTGACGTTGTGGCCGTGGTTCCTGTTGTCTTTCCATTTGTTGCCCCGGCTGGCGCTGTGGCTGCCTTACAGCGGGACCTGAATTTCCATTATTATCAGTCCGGCGTTCAAAACGGCGGTTTTCGTTTCCACCAGTCGAAGGAGTTGGCTCTCTCCTGTCTTCAGGCCGGTTGATCCTCCTGTTTCCGGGATTGGATTGACCATTGCCATTTTCGGGTCGCTCTATTCTGCGGCGATCGGGATTGTTATCCCTTTCATTGTTCTGTGGTTGACGAACATTGTCGTCACCCCTTCTGAATGGCTGGTCAGTTGTTCTTTCCCTGCGGTCCCGCGGATTAGTGTTGCCGTTATTTACTGCATTATCTCTTCTGTTATCGTCATTCCTGCGAAAGCCGTTATCGTTTCTTCCGTTATTATCAGGCCTTCTTATACCAGTATTGTTATTCCC
>JBEBIF010000493.1:0-2486 GCA_040080515.1 Chitinophagaceae bacterium
GGTTTATCCGGTGCCGGCAAATCTTCCATTGCCCGGCTGGTAGTTTCTTTGCTTGCAGCAACGGACCTTCCTGCTGAGATCATTGACGGGGATGAGTACCGGAAAACAATTTGTAAAGACCTTGGTTTTTCCAAAGAAGACCGGCATGAAAATATCCGGCGTTTGGGTAAGGTGGCGAATAACTTTGTGAAGGAGGGCACCATCGCTGTCATTGCCGCCATCAATCCTTATGAAGAGATAAGAGTGGAACTGAAAAAAAAATACGAGGCCAAAACTGTATGGATCCATTGCAGCACAGAAGAATTAATAGCACGGGATACAAAGGGGTTGTATAAAAGGGCATTGCTTCCGGATGGGCACCCGGACAAAGTGAACAACCTGACCGGGATCAGCGACGTATATGAAGAGCCGCAAGCTGCAGACCTCGTCATCTCAACACACACAGAGTCTGCAAGTCAGTCTGCGCAGCATTTATTTCAGTACATCACCAGCTGCCTGAAACAGTAATTTCCTTTTTTCTTCCAGCTGCTGGTACCAGTTCATGCTGGCGGTTAAATATTCCGGGTGAGATTCAGGCAAAGCGTCACCTTCAAATGCCTGTTCGGGAAATTTTGCATGGTAGCGGCTGCGGTCTTCCATTTGCTGCAGCAGGTCATCATTTATTTCAATGCCGGTATGGATTGCTATTTTTTGAACGATCGGTAAGATGCCTTCCTTGTAATTAACAGGTATTGCCAGCGGGTCTTTTTCCAGTACATAAACGAATTGCTCCAATATCTTTTCCATCACCATACAAAAATAATGGTCAAAGTCATTGTACCTGATGTCCTCCTTGTTTATACCCATCACTTCAGGTTCAATAACATCCGGTACGGCCTGCATTCCTCTTTTCTTTTGTTGCGATCGCAGCACTTCATCCGGTGAACGGTATAATAAAACGACGGGGACCCCGGGATATAATTTCCGCAATCGTTCATAAGAGAATATATGCCAGCAATCTGTTTTGATAAACAGGTGCTGCTCTGATCCGGTTCTTTTCTGACCATAAAATTCAATGGCAGCTTTTAACCATTGATCGGCTGCTGAAACGGGCAGACCGGGTAATTGATAATGCAGCCGCAACAGCTCATCAAAAAAAGGAACTTCGGATAAAACAATATTCTTTTGGTCCAGCGTCAGCAATTGGGAGAGAAGAGTGGAACCGCAGCGGGAAACATGAAAAATAAATGCGGTCGGTTGTACTGCATTCATTCCTTCAGACCATTCGGGCAAGAGGGAAACCGTGCTGATACATTTCTGCCGTTTTACATTTTCGGGGAATGCACGACACCGGTGTATCGTTTCATCAAAAAAAGGCTCTTCAAATCTTTTGCCCAGTGTATTCAGCCAATGGCAAAAGGCTTCCTCTTTATCCAGGAATAGCTTATAAGGAATACAATTAGGAAACACTGCTGAATAAAAACTCATGAAACGAAAATACGGCAGAAGCCGGAGAATTGACCGCTATCACTTGCTTTCCATCACTACAGAATTTTCCTTTACGGGTGGTTCTTCTGTCTTTTTCACCCTTCTGCGGTAGTGGGTGAACCAGCTATGCCAGCGGAGTTTGAGCACTCCCAGTATTCCTTCCTTTACAATGCCTTTATTCATTTTGGAAACGCCGTATGTTCTGTCCTGGAAAATAATAGGCACCTCTTTGATCTTAAATCCGAGCTTCCAGGCGGCAAATTTCATTTCGATCTGGAATGCGTACCCGATAAAGCGTATCTCATCCAGGTTGATCGCTTCCAGCACTTCTCTTTTATAACATACAAAGCCGGCGGTGGGATCCTTCACCGGCATCCATGTGATCATTCTTGTATATAATGAGGCGCCTTTCGATAAGGCAATCCTGTTCTTTGGCCAGTTGATCACACCGCCCCCTTTTATATAACGGGAGCCAACAGCCAGGTCGGCCCCATCCTTTTTACAGGCGTCATACAAGCGGGGCAAATCCTTTGGGTTGTGTGAAAAATCAGCATCCATTTCAAAAATAAATGCATATTCTTTTGCAATTGCCCACTTAAAACCATGGATATAGGCGGTGCCCAACCCCAGTTTACCGGTTCTTTCCTCAATGAATAATTGTCCCGGAAATGTAAGCTGTAGCCCCTTTACTATTGCTGCGGTGCCATCCGGAGAACCATCATCTATAACGAGCACATGAAAGCCTTCATTCAGATTGAATATGGCCTGAAGAATACTGGTAATATTATCCTTCTCGTTATAGGTTGGTATGACGACTAATTTCTCCAAACTGTAAATCGGTAGTGGCAAAAGACGAATTTACAAAAAACAACAATGAAGTGCTGTTAAAAAATCGGGGTGGCAAAAAACCGCACTAGCTTTTTTTCAACATAGTACGGGTGTAGATCTCTGTAAGCTTTTGTTTGGTATGCTGGGGAAAATCGCCTTTCATCATCCAGTCATAATATTGCGGTTCAGAT
>JBEBIF010000494.1:0-2475 GCA_040080515.1 Chitinophagaceae bacterium
GTGAGGTGTGGACCCCGATAGGGGTCAAATGTCAGTAGCTCCCGATGCAATCGGGGGAGATAGAAACGAAGAATGTATTCGAACCCCGGAGGGGTTCAACATTGCTGAATAGCGGACAGAAAGATGAAGAGTGCGATCCCGCCTGAGGGCCGGGACAGGCTGCAACGAAGATGCCCAGGGAACTGAAGTCCGCCTACATAAAATTTCGGTGGATAAACCGGGTACATAAATAAGTATTTAAAAAGAGGAGATTGCTTCGGCTTCGCCTCGCAAAAACAGATAAAACAGAATATATGGCAGAGATCAAACCAGATGAAATATCAGCGATACTGCGCCAGCAATTGAGCAACTTCAACGCCGCTGCAGACCTGGAAGAAGTAGGTACCGTATTACAGGTGGGTGATGGTATTGCCCGTGTGTACGGATTAGGTAATGTTCGCTATGGTGAACTGGTAGAATTTGAAACAGGCGTAAGAGCTATCGCTTTGAACCTGGAAGAAGATAATGTGGGTGTGGTATTGATGGGTGAAAGCCATGGAATCAAAGAAGGTGCAAAAGTGAAACGTACCGGCCAGATCGCTTCTATCAAAGTAGGAGAAGGCATGGTGGGACGTGTGGTGAATACCCTGGGACAATCCATTGATGGCAAAGGCCCGATCACCGGTGAGCTGTATGAAATGCCGCTGGAAAGAAAAGCGCCGGGTGTGATCTTCCGGGAGCCGGTAAAAGAACCGCTGCAAACAGGTATCAAAGCTATTGATGCAATGATCCCGATCGGCCGTGGGCAAAGAGAATTGGTAATTGGTGACCGCCAAACCGGTAAAACGGCTATTTGTGTGGATACGATTATCAATCAGAAAGAATTTTTTGATGCCGGTAAAACAGTGTATTGCATATATGTGGCCATCGGTCAAAAAGCATCCACCATTGCACAGGTAATGAAAACCCTGAACGATGCGGGTGCGATGCAGTACACAATTATCGTTGCGGCTTCTGCATCAGATCCTGCTCCGTTGCAGTTCTATGCACCATTTGCCGGCGCTGCTATCGGGGAGTTCTTCCGTGATACCGGCCGTCCTGCATTGATCATTTATGATGATCTTTCTAAACAAGCGGTGGCTTATCGTGAGGTGTCATTGTTGCTGCGTCGTCCGCCGGGCCGTGAGGCTTATCCTGGTGACGTATTTTATCTCCACAGCCGCCTGCTGGAAAGAGCCGCGAAGGTGATCAGCGATGATGCGGTGGCAAAGAATATGAATGACGTTCCTGACAGCATCCGTCACCTGATCAAAGGAGGTGGTTCGTTGACTGCCCTGCCGATCATTGAAACACAGGCAGGTGACGTATCTGCTTATATCCCAACCAACGTGATCTCTATTACCGACGGACAGATATTTTTGGAAACCAACCTGTTCTTATCTGGTATCCGCCCGGCGATCAACGTAGGTATTTCTGTAAGCCGTGTGGGTGGTAATGCCCAGATCAAATCCATGAAGAAAGTGGCTGGTACATTAAAACTGGACCAGGCCCTGTACCGGGAGCTGGAAGCCTTCTCTAAATTTGGTGGCGACCTGGATGCGGCTACCAAGAACGTAATTGACAAAGGTGCCCGAAACGTGGAGATATTGAAACAACCGCAGTATTCACCCTTCCCGGTGGAGAAGCAGGTGGCGATCATCTACCTCGGTACAAATGGTTTGATAAAAGAGGTGCCGGTAAGTAAAGTAAAAGAGTTTGAAGAGCATTTCCTGATGGAAATGGATAATAAACTGCCGGATGTAATGGCGGAATTTAAAAAAGGAAACTTACCGGAAGATGGTATTAAGAAGATGGTGGAACTGGCGCAGGGATTGATTCCTCAGTACAAAAAGTAATTTCATTTCATTTAGTTGCAAAACCCCTCTTCTTGTAAGAGGGGTTTTTTGTTTACCCTGCCTCAAAGAGAATTTCCTATTTTTACAGGCCGCTTACCATAAACAATTCCACAATTGTTCACAACACTTTCCTGATGAGTAATAATGGAATAACATACAAAGCGCTGATCGTAGATGACAATGCTATGGCAAGAGTACTGTTGCGGCAATTGCTGGAGCAGGTGCCCACAATTTCCATTGCCGGAGAATGTGATAATGCGGTGGATGCGGTGACGCAACTAAACCGGCAGGAAACCGACATTCTTTTCCTGGACATTGAAATGCCGGGAATGAGCGGTATTGAATTGTTGAAATCACTACAAGTACGTCCGCTGACGATCTTCACCTCTGCCGACAAAGGCTATGGCGCCGAAGCCTATGAATTAAATGTGGTGGATTACCTGGTAAAACCATTGCTGCTGCCCCGCACCATGATGGCCATAAACAGGGCCACCGAATTGCTGAAACGAAAAGAAGTGTACCTGAATGAAGTGCAGGCCGAACATATTTTTATTAAAGAAAATAAGATAATCCGTAAGCTGCTGATCGATGATATTTATAT
>JBEBIF010000495.1:0-2471 GCA_040080515.1 Chitinophagaceae bacterium
GTTCTTTACCGGTAAGAACATGCTGGTGGACACTGCAGGCCGTATCGACAAATTCAAGAAGAAGTACGCAAAAAAAGCAGAATAATATTATCTTTAAGCACTACTCCGAAACCGGCTTGCCGGAGGAAGAGTTTTGTTTTTCATGGCTATACTTTTAACCCTCCGATTCCTCGGAGGGTTATTTTTTGCGGATACCCGTAACAAAAAAAACACACCACAAGGACCCCAAGTTCCCTAATTTCGTTTTCAGAAGATAGAGCATGATCAAAATAGTTTCCCCTTTCGCCGGTACAATTCAGAGGCGGAGGTAAAACACAAATCATTGCTACTATGACAACAAACCAGCTGACCAGCGAATTTGAACAGGCAAGGCCACAATTAAAGTCTTATGTCTTCCGCATTACCGCCAGCGTGGCCGATACTGAGGATATTTTGCAGGACACATTTATTAAAGCAGCTGAAAAGCTCCACCAATTCAAAGGCGACTCCTCTTTGAAAACATGGCTCTTTGCCATTGCTTCCAATGTAGCCAAAGACAACCTGCGGGCACGCAAACGCTGGGTGGAAAACGTTACAGATATCGGCAAAGCAGCAGCCTTGCAAGATCCCGGGTTCTATTCCGAAGTAATGCATATACATTCCACCTCGCCACAGGGACAGTTTGAAATAAAAGAACATATCGCCTTCTGTTTTACCTGCATTGCCAAATCGCTTCCACTGGAACAGCAGCTCTGTATCTTATTAAAAGAAGTGTACCATTTCAAAGTGCAGGAGATCACTGCCATACTGGACACAACAGAGGCAATGGTTAAGTATTACCTGCATACCGGCCGGCAAAAGATGATCAGCATCTTTGACGGACGCTGCGCCCTCATCAATAAAGAAGGCGCCTGTCACCAATGCTCAGAACTAAACGGGCTCTTTAATCCCAAACAGAAAGCACAGGAAGAGATCATGAAGATCGAAATGGCCAGGCAAGCTGAAAAAGCAGATAAAGAACAACTGTTTGACCTCCGCATGCGCATCCTGCAGGACATTGACCCGTTTGAATCCATGTCTGCCCACCTGCAGCTCTTTCATATGGAAAACAACCGGAAGGTGATGGACAAGTATTTGGAAAAAGCCGGCGTGTAACCTATCGTTTTGAACAGCCCGTACGTCAAAAGCGGGTAAACAAAAATTTTAAGCAACTAACACAAAACGATCATGGGTACAATCACTCCAAACGGTAAGGCCACTACAGTAAAAAAAACATTCCAGCGCAAAACTTCGGTCAGTACCAGCATCCAGGCTGATCCGGCTATCATCTGGACCTTATTAACCAGCGCCTCCGATTATCCCCGGTGGAATACCGCCATACTCGGTATTGAAGGCACTATCGGAGCCGGAGAAAAAATAAAACTGAGAGCATCGCTTGATCCTAAGAGGACCTTTAAGCTGAAAGTGAAAGAATTTCAACCCGAGCAAAAACTGGTATGGGGAGATGCAATGGGCCGGCGGGAATTTACATTACTGCATAATGGAAAAGATGCCGTAGTATTTACCATGGAAGAAAAGATCGGTGGCCCTTTGTTTCCATTGTTTGCCCGGATGATACCCCCCTTTGATCATTCCTTTGAGCAATTTGCAGCCAGTTTGAAAAAAGAAGCAGAAACTATTATGAATCATAAATGAAACGATCATGAAAATTGTAAAAGTTACCTACACCACCCGTGCAGCATTTGCAGCACAAAACCTGGCCAACATACAGGACGTTATGAATGAATTGCAGCAATTGGAACCCGCAGGTATCTTTTACCATGCCTGCCTTGGCGCCGATGGAAAGACATTTATTCATACCGCATTCTTTGAGACAGATTCCGGTCAGCAACAACTGAACGGGCTTGCTTCCTTCAAAAAATTTCAGGCAGAACTAAAAGCCAGCGAACCAGAACAACCACCGCAACCAGAATTACTCACCCTTGCCGGATCATCCAAACCTTTATTCTAATAAATAAAAACAAACAACATGACAAGATCAATTTACCAGGCATCGCTCATTTTCAATCTCAACACCCGGCTTTTTCATAATGCCCTCAAAGGCGTAACGGAAGAACAGGCAAAGGAACGTATCAGTATGCATAATAATCCCCTCAGCTGGCTTGGCACCCACACCGTATGGGCCAGGTACAACGCTTGTGCATTATTGGGAAAACCGCCCGCCAAAAATCCATATGAAGGATTGTTTGAAAACTTTAAACCCTTTAACCCGGCAGATGAATATCCCACCCTGGCCACCATCAGCGAAGAATGGGATAAAGCATCGGAACTTTTAAACGCAGCATTGGAAACAGTAACCGATGAGTACCTGGCCGGTCCTGCACCTTTCAAAAACCCTATAGGTGATCAGACCCTGCTGGGAGGGGTCACTTTTTTGGCACAGCATGAAAGTTATGATATCGGGCAGGTGGCCTTATTAAAAAAATACCTCA
>JBEBIF010000496.1:0-2467 GCA_040080515.1 Chitinophagaceae bacterium
AAATTAGCCTACGGCAAAAGGGTATTATGTGAAGAAGTGAACCTTAATTTCACCAAAGGCAATTGTTATGGCCTGATCGGCGCCAACGGTGCCGGCAAAAGTACCTTCCTGAAAATACTCAGCGGTGAAATTGAGCCTAACAAAGGAACCGTGGAGATCACTCCGGGTGAAAGAATGGCCGTATTGAAACAAAACCAGTTTCAGTTTGATGAAGAGACCGTACTGAATACAGTAATGATGGGCCATACTAAACTATGGGCTGTGGCAAAGGAAAGAGAATCCATCTATGCATTGGCCGATTTTACAGAAGAAGATGGTATGCGTGCCGGGGAACTGGAAGGTGAGTTTGGTGAAATGGGCGGCTACACGGCTGAAAGTGATGCAGGAACTTTGCTGGGAGAACTGGGTGTGGAAGAAGTATATCACCAGTCATTGATGAAAGACATTCCTTCCAATTTGAAAGTACGGGTATTGCTGGCGCAAGCCATTTTTGGTAACCCGGATATACTGTTGCTGGATGAGCCTACCAACGGTCTTGATATTGAAACGATCGGTTGGTTAGAAAACTTCCTGGCTGATTATGAAAATATCGTACTGGTAGTGAGCCATGACCGTCACTTCCTGGATGCGGTATGTACCCATGTGGCAGATGTGGACCGGCAGAAAGTAAAAATATTTACCGGTAACTATACCTTCTGGTATGAATCCTCGCAGCTGATGGCCCGCCAGGTAGGTGATAAGAATAAAAAGACAGAAGAGAAGCGGCAGGCGTTGATCGACTTTATTGCCCGCTTTAGTGCGAACGCTTCAAAGAGCAAGCAGGCTACTTCCCGTAAAAAGGCATTAGAAAAACTGACCATTGAGGAAATTGAACCGAGCTACCGGAAATATCCCGGCATCATCTTTCAGCAATTGCGGGAAGTGGGCAACCAGATATTGAACGTGGACAAACTGAAGAAGTCGGTAGATGGGAGGGTATTGTTCAGTGATGTAACATTCACCGTGAACAAAGGTGATAAGATCGCTTTGCTGAGCCGTGACCCTTTAGCAGTTACCAGTTTCTTCAATATCATTACTGCCGACACGATGGCCGACAGCGGTTCTTATGAGTGGGGTACTACTGTTACCCATGCGTATCTGCCGCAGGAGAATAATCATTTCTTTAATGGCAAGGACAATTTGATGGATTGGTTGCGCCAGTATGTGCCCGACCATGTGAAGGATGTGGATGAGCCCTTCCTCAGAGGGTTTCTTGGCAAAATGTTATTCAGTGGCGATGATGTGCTGAAGACCACCAATGTATTGAGCGGGGGAGAGAAGGTACGTTGTATGCTGAGCAAGATGATGCTGCAAAGCCCGAATGTGATCTTGCTGGACCAGCCTACCAACCACCTGGACCTGGAAAGTATCCAAAGCTTCAACGAACAATGTACCGATTACAAAGGCATCGTACTCTTAACGAGCCATGACCATACCTTTATGCAAACCGTTGCCAACCGGGTGATAGAACTGACGCCGAAAGGCATCATCGACAGGCTGACCACCTTTGATGAGTATTTGGAAGATGAGAGGGTGAAAGGCTTGAAAGAGGAAATGTATAAATAGATGATAACTGATAGATGAAAGATGATAGTTGGGAGATAATACCTCCTTCGCTGAAGCTTCGGCGGTCACGAGTGAAAAGATAATAGTTGGTCCCGCTTCGGAAGAGGCGGGATTTTTTTATTCTAACTTAATCCAGAAGGGCGAAAGTTTCACTAGATGTGATGCGCCTGTATCTCCCCAAATATCTTTAAAATAAATTATGCTTCCGGAAGGCAGTTCTTTGATTATTCTTAACTGCTCGTTATCAAAGTAATTACTTGTAGATGTCAGAGATATACTATCCCCGGTACTTGTAAAAAAAACTCTAAAAGAATTAATCCTGCCTATAAACCTGAAATAACAGTCGGGAAAATATAAAATAAGGAATGGATTTGCAACCAGTCTGCTGCGGCTGATTGTTGTATCACGGAATCCTCCGGGGAAACACGCAAGTGGCATTGCGATCATTCTTGTCCTGAATGCTTTTTGGAACAACACTTTTTTATTTTGGTGCATGGTTATAACAAGTTCATCAGTAGCAACATTCGTTCTCAATATATACTTGTTGGGATTAACCTTTTGGAGAGAACCCGCTCCACTGGAAATGCTAAGGGTATAGCCAGCAGGAATTTTCTTGCCGACAACTTCTACCGGGTTGTCTATGCCAATATATAGGTAGTTAAGAGAACTGTCTGTTAGTCCAGGGCATATTATGTTTACCTGTGCACCGGATGTTTGCCCAATAACTGACAACATGGAAAGGAGAAGTACCTTCATAATATGTAATAACGAAACAGACCGGATTTTCTTGTGTCCTATCTGCCTGCTGGTGCCAGAGGGGGATTTTATTTGCCTGATAAGAAAAAGATCGGTGATAATGGAG
>JBEBIF010000497.1:0-2462 GCA_040080515.1 Chitinophagaceae bacterium
AATAATAATACAGCCCTTCATGAAACCGCCTTTACCGTGTCGGTTGACCTGCTCGGACATGGCTGTACCACAGGCATTTCTGCACAGGACCGGTCGCACACCATCCAGGCGCTGATCAGCCCGGCTGCCAAAGCCTCCGATTTTGGACGACCGGGACATATTTTTCCCCTCCGGGCAAAAAAGGGCGGGGTACTTCGCAGGGCCGGACATACGGAAGCGGCTGTGGACCTGGCCCGGCTTGCCGGTTTTGAACCGGGTGGAGTGCTGGTGGAAATAATGAATGAGGATGGAACGATGGCCCGGCTTCCCCAACTGATAGAAGTAGCTAAAAAGTTTGATTTCAAGATCATCTCTATAAAAGACCTGATCGAATACCGGATCAAAACCGATTCATTGGTAGAAGAGATCGTAAGAGTGGATATGCCTACCAAATATGGCGATTTCAAACTGGTGGCTTTTAAAGAAAAGAATTCTACCAATGAACACCTGGCCCTGCTAAAAGGGGAATGGGAAAAAGACGAACCGGTCCTTACCCGTGTACACTCATCTTGTTTTACAGGAGATATATTAGGCTCTTTGCGCTGCGACTGTGGCGAACAATTGCATAAAGCCATGCGGATGGTGCAGGCTGAAGGCAAAGGCGCTATACTATATATGAACCAGGAGGGGCGGGGCATCGGACTGCTGAATAAATTAAAAGCTTACCAACTGCAGGAGCAGGGAATGGATACAGTGGAAGCCAACCTGCACCTGGGCTTTCAGATGGATCAACGGGACTATGGAATAGGCGCCCAGATGCTACGGCAATTGGGAATCACAAAATTAAAACTGATGACCAACAACCCGAAGAAGCGGGTGGGGCTTATCGGCTACGGACTGGAGATAGTGGAGAATATTGCCATTGAAGTGGATGCCAATGCACATAATAAGAAATACCTCGAAGCGAAAAGAGATAAGATGGGGCATGAGATAATGGAAGATTAAGAATATCGAACAGAGGAACAGAGGAACAGAGGAACAGAGGAACAGAGGAACAGAGGAACAGAAGAACAGAGGAACAGAAGAACAGAGGAACAGAGGAACAGAAGAACAGAGGAACAGAAGAAGTAAAAGACCCCGAAGGGGTCAAACGTCAATAACACCGGGTCGCTACCCGGTGAGAGAAGAATAGATGAGATGAACAGATGAACCCCGCATAGGGCGGGGCAGGCAAGAATAAGGAATGCTGAACGCAGAAGTTCGTTCACTTCATCATTCCTCTGTTCCTTGTTCATCTGTTCGATAAGATCCTAATCTTCTTTTTTAGGTAGTGTTTCAGAAGGAGCCGGAGGTACAGGTAATGGAGTTTCAACCGGAGCCGGTGTCTTTGGTTTGTTTTTTCTTTTAAAAAGATCTCCCAGTCTGTCAAAATCTCTACGATAAGAAATATTGCCTCCTATACGGCTGGCTTTTGCAGAAGCGCCGGTACCGGAGCCGAGGTAATCTGCATTCTCCCGGTAAAAGAAGGATACCCGCATAGAGCCGCTGTCATTGATCAGCCATTCCATGGTTACATCCGTAAGAAATAAAAAGTTTTGCGAAGCGGTGCCCGTCTGTTGTAATGCCGCATCAAATCCACCACCGGCTGTGATGATAAAGCGGTTATTAAAGAAAGAGCGGCCAATGGAGAAGTTCACGTTACTTCCTATGTTGAGTGCGGTCCTGTTTGTCTGATCGATAATGCCCCTGTCATAAAAAGAAGTATTCAGGCTGATGCTGTATTTCTCACTTTTCAGCAGGTTATTTAATATCTTATTGATCTGGTCGCTGATCACATTCAGCAATATGCCTGAAATGGTACCTACGCCGATCAGCGGATTGTTGATATCACCGGCCAGTTCACTTGGAGCAAAACTATTGAATACAATAAGATAGGTGACCTGCCTGTTGAGCTCATTTGTATTTTTTTGCATTTGCTGCAGCACCAATACCAGTTCCGGATCAGTAACGGCCACACTGGTGCTCGGAAAGTCCAGTGAAAAATTGATCTCCGGTTTAAAAAGCTTATCCGACAATTTTGCCACCACATACACTTCACCCCTGGCGTTGGAAGCGCCTTGTGAAGTGGATAAAAGATTTGACAACGGGGCAAAGCTTACATTTTCTGCTTTATACTGTGCTTCAAATTTTATATTGGCATCAAAGGGATCTCCATTCCATTCAATATAATTTTCCACTCCTTTTCTCAGCTCAAATGGTTTTTTAAAAAAGGACTGGAAGGTGAACAGGTAGCTTCCTTCTTCAATATCAAAACGGCCCCGTAGGGATAAAGGCTCGGAACTGCCGGAACGGATATTCAGATTACCAGAACCTCTTCCTTTTATCACATCCCCTGTCAGTTCATCCAGTATCAGCTGCACCGTTACCATAGGATTGGCCGTTATATCCACATCATATATGATATTGGTGGCATTGTTCTTTAC
>JBEBIF010000498.1:0-2460 GCA_040080515.1 Chitinophagaceae bacterium
GATTCCAAAATGCTGACCGTCACTTACAAATCAAGCACTACAAACACTGCCAGGATCCAAGAGAAAATAGCCGCTGCAGGATACGATAACGAAGGATTTAAAACCACTGAAGAAACATATAAGAAACTTCACGGATGCTGCCAGTACGATAGGGAAACTGTAAATGCAAAATCTTCCTGTTGCACTGAAAAATGTGAAATGAAAGACGGAAAATGTGCAGATATGGCAGCTTGTAAAGAGAAAGGCTGTTGCAAAGATGAGGAAACCTGCAAAGCCAATGGATGCTGCAGCGATCATAAAGGAATGCATGGTAAAATGGATTGCTGTAAGGATGGCAAATGCACCAAGGCCGGACATGATGGGAAAGATTGTTGCAAGAAGGAAGACGGCAAAATGGATTGCTGTAAAGATGGTAAATGCACTAAAGAAGGACATTCCGGTGGTGATTGTTGTAAAAAATCATAATCATTTATTCAATTGGTGAAAATGAAGAAGTTGTTTTTAGTAAGCCTGATGGTGCTGTTGTTGCAGCAGGTAAATGCACAGTTTACAAAGGCTACATTGCAGGCTACCGGGCTTACCTGTGCTATGTGCAGTAATGCGATCAACAAGGCGCTTCAAAAAGTTCCATTTGTGGAATCGGTGAGATCAGATATCAAAAATTCTGCTTTTAATATTGTATTTAAACAGGGCCAGGAAGTAAATATTGATGCTTTGAAAGATGCAGTAGAAGATGCAGGGTTTTCTGTAGGTAGTCTTGTGATTACCGGAAATTTCCAGGAACAAAAAATTGAGGCCGATCAGCATATCAGGATAGGTACAGCTGTATTTATGTTTGTAGGCGCAAAGAGTCAGACCCTGAACGGAGAGCAAACGATAACCGTAGTGGATAAAGGATTTGTATCTGCAAAACAGTTTAAGAAAATTTGCGCAATTACAACGATGACTTGTGTGCTGACAGGCAAAGCAGCTCCGTGTTGCAGTAAAGATGGTATTACCGCTGATACCCGTGTGTATCATGTTACTATTTAGGTCTATTCACTGCTCCCATCCAAAAGGTGGGAGCAGTTTTTATAATCAGCATATGAAAAATCGAAAATTACTTTTCTTCTTTCTCCTTTTCTTTTTCAGTGAAAAAGTAGTGGAAGCACAACCTACACAAGGACAGTTTGCTGAAGAACTGGCATTACCGTCTGTTAATGGCGATACGATCCGTCTTTCATCTTTGAAAGGGAAAGTGGTATTGCTCGACTTCTGGGCTTCCTGGTGTGGTCCCTGCCGGGTTTCCAATAAAAGCCTGGTGAAACTGTATTCTAAGTATAAAGGCAAAGGGTTTGAAATATTAGGTGTTTCACTGGATGATAATGTAAGGAATTGGAAAGCTGCTATTAAGCAAGATAAAATAACCTGGTTGCAGGTGAATGAAGCAGGTGTGTGGACCTCTCAAACAGTAGATACCTGGGCTATTTCTGCCATTCCCACTTCGTACCTTATTGATAAGGACGGAAGGTTGCTGGCAATGGACTTGGAAGGTAAAGAACTGGAGAAGGCTTTGAAGTACCTGCTGGATAAATAGTGTCAAATTTTATGCGAAACAGTTTTAGTATTCTCTTGTTTTTATTGGTAACCGGTCATCTCAATGGGCAAGAGTTATATGTTTTCACCGAACCGGCTTCAAATATGCCGGCAAAATCCATTAGCGTAAAAGTTACCGATCATTTTGTAACAAGCGATAATATCTATCAGCGATTCTCACACCGGCTGATGCCGCAGGTAATGTTTGGGATCAGTAAAAAGCTAATGGTCCATGTGGGAACCACGTTCAGCAATATGCATACAACTGATTTTAGATATGAATCGGTGAACCTGTATGCCAAATACCGGTTTCTTTCAAAGGATGAGATCCATAAGCATTTCCGGATGGCCTTTTTTGCAGATGCTTCTTCTACAAAAGCTCCCTTTCACTATGATGAGATCACCCTGATGGGCGATAAGAGCGGTGTGGAAGCAGGATTGATAGCCACACAACTATGGCACAAGCTGGCCTTGTCGGGCACCATTAGTCATACACAGGTGCTGGACCGATCAAGAAAAAACAAAACGGTCATCTATGTACCCACCCGCAATTACCAGGCAATGAATTATTCAATATCTGCAGGGTATTTATTATTCCCAAAGGAATACACAGATTATAAGCAGCTAAACCTGAACCTGTACCTGGAGCTATTAGCACAGCAAACCCTGGATCAAAAGACCGGCTATGTTGATATCGCTCCTGCTTTGCAATTGATCTTCAATAGTAATCTAAAGCTTAATATAGGCTATCGCTTCCAGGCTGGCGGTACCATGCAGCGTATGGCAAATAATAGCTGGCAACTGAGCCTGGAGCGGACTTTTCTAAATGCCTTCAGCCGAAAATAGGGGACCCCTCTCTACCCTGCTGGTTTAGCAGACAACCAT
>JBEBIF010000499.1:0-2450 GCA_040080515.1 Chitinophagaceae bacterium
AGCTTAAATCCCTTTTTTACTAACTCGCCAATTGCTTTTGCTTCATCCATTTCTGAAACCATACCGCTAATCGGGTCTGCTGCACCATTCACCCAACCATCATGGTGATTGCCCCGGATAATCCATTCATCCGGCAATTCACTGCCAGGCAATTTTGCAATAACATTGTATAAGGCTTTAATATCCCAGTTGAATTGCAATTTCAAATGCACTTTTTCTTTGCTTGGCCCCACATGATAAGTAATTGGCAATCCACCCCGCCATGCAGCAGGTACCACTGGCCCGGTCAGCGATTGCAATAAGGGTAAGGCATCTTCATAAGAAATGGGCAATACCGGTATTTTCATAATGGTAACCGCCTCACTCCTGTTCAATCGTTTAGCATCTTTGGTAGCACCTACTCCCGGAGTTAAGGGGTCGCCGGGATAAACCGGCATATCCATCACCGAACCACGTTGCGCACCATCCTTTGGACGAAAAGCCCCTTCAGGATATACATCACCCTGAACATATCCATCATCTTGCGGATCAGAATAAATAATACAACCAATAGCGCCATGCTCCGCTGCCACTTTCGGTTTAATACCTCTCCAGGAGCCGCCATATTTTGCAATTACAATTTTGCCTTTTACACTTATTCCCATTCTTTCCAGCTCTTCATAGTCATCTGGAATACCACGGTTCACAAAAACCAGTTCAGCCGTTACATCACCATCCGCAGAATATGCATTGTAAGACGGCAACTGTTCAGCTTTCTGTCCGCTTGTTTTATCTTCCTTCAACGTTGATTCTTCCAGCTTTGCTTTGTAGGGCTTAGTGCCTAACAGTTCCAGTAGCCTCAGTTTAGGTGTTGGAAATAATACATTGTACTCCGCCAATTCTGTTTGATAACCCCATGAGCGGAAAAGACCTGCCATGTATTCAGCATTTATCTTGCCTTGCGGAGAACCGATATGATGCGGATGAGCAGTAAGAAACTGCATCCAGGCATCCTGATTCTTTGCACTCAGCTGTGCGTCAAATTGTTTTTCCCAATCTACTTGTTTCATAGCAGAAGCATCTGTGAAGCCCATTAGTTTTTGCTGTGCAGAAGCAATGCTTGTAAAAAAGAATGCTACTGCCAACAGGCAATTTATTTGTCTTTTCATTATCCCAAGTTTTATAAATATTAAGCTATAGATTCTTTATCTCCCCAATCAAATCCTGTAACACTTTCTTTGCATCACCAAACAACATGGAGGTTTTCTTCTGAAAGAATAAATCATTTTCAATACCGGCATAGCCCGGTTTCATACTCCGTTTATTAACAATAACATTTTTGGCCAGTTCCACATCCAGTATCGGCATACCATAAATAGGAGAAGACGGGTCTGTTTTGGCAGCAGGATTCACCACATCGTTGGCGCCAAGTATCAACACCACATCGGTAGATGGAAATTCTTCATTGGCCTGTTCCATTTCCAGCAATTTCTCATACGATACATCGGCTTCGGCCAGCAACACATTCATGTGGCCGGGCATACGGCCCGCTACAGGATGAATGGCATATTTCACTTCCACGCCTTTTTCATTTAATATTTTCTCCAACTCATGACAGGCATGCTGTGCCTGCGCCACGGCCAAACCATATCCGGGAACAATAAATACTTTATGGGCATAACTCATCACTACCGCTGCATCGCTGAGAGAGATTTCTTTATAACTGCCCTGTTCTTTATTACCAGCAGGACCGGCTTTACTTCCGCCGCCGAATGAACCGATCAATACATTGGTTAATGAACGGTTCATTGCTTTACACATCAGCATCGTCAGTAGTGTTCCCGCTGCACCAACAAGGATACCACCGGTCATCATTACCTTATTATTATACAGAAACCCACCGCAGGCAGCGGCCACGCCGGTGAAAGAATTTAATAGAGAAATTACTACAGGCATATCGGCACCGCCAATAGGGAATACGAAGAATACACCATATAAGAGTGATAAAGCAAAAGTTGCATAAAAAAAAGTCGTGGCATGAGCTGGTATCCATCCAATTAAATATGTTGCCAGGCTAAGGATAATCAGCAATAGTGCAATATTGAAGAGATGCTGCCCTTTGAAAGAAAAGTCTTTCACTTTGCCATTCAACTTACCCCAGGCTATCATACTCCCCGCAAACGATATTGAACCTATTATTAAACCCAGTAAAATAATCAATACTGTTCCTTTTGATATATCTGCCGCTGAATGATCTTTAAAGAGATGGTTAAACTCTACAATTGAAATCAATGCTGCACAAGCACCGCCCATTCCATTAAACATACTCACCATTTCGGGCATGGCCGTCATCTTTACTTTTTTGGCAGCCAAAAAACCAATCACTGTACCAATAGCGATACCCCCGAATATCCAGGGATAGTTTCCCAGCTTCTGTCCGTTTTCTTCATATAAAAATATAGTACCGAGAA
>JBEBIF010000500.1:0-2438 GCA_040080515.1 Chitinophagaceae bacterium
ACAGTGAGGTGTTGCAGGCAATTGCGGCAAAGGCAATCAGTATAGCGTTGATCAATATAGGCCCTTTGTTCAGCGGTAAGCACAATGCCATAACACTGGCATTGCACTATATTTCCCGGCTTGCATTCAAAAGCCTGCTGGCACCGGGGACAACTTTTTATTTCATGCTTGTTCATGACAGCTTTACTGTTCTATTAAAAGGTAAAACGAATTCCGCCCGTACCATTAAACCCCATTGTATTGAAACCGCTTATCTCGGTATAATCAGTGCTGGTGATATTGCGCAGGTCAGCAAACATTTTCAATTTATTCTTAAAAAAAACATACTCAGCATATACATCCAGGAGGGCATAGCTTTTCAGCGTGGTATTGACAGTTGTAAAAGTGGTATTGTCGAAGTACGCATCTTCTCTTTTACCAGTCAGCGACAAATTGCTGCTGATGAAAAGTTTTTTGGTTGCGTGGCTGCTTACATTTAATCCCAGGGTTGATTTCGGTCTCCTGATCAAATTAAAGTAGGTGGTGTCCTTCCCATTTTGCCGGGTGGTTACTTTGCCGGTGGTATAAGTATAAAAAGCTTTGACAGTGGTACCGGAGTTTATTTTATAACCGGCTTCTATCTCCACACCTTTATCTTTTTGTTTGTCCTGGTTGATGTATTGGGATTGGAATGTGGTGCTGTTGAAATAAAAGAAGATCACATCCTTTACGGAACGGCTGAACCCAACCATCCGGCCGGTGAATTTATTTTTTGATGAAATAAACTGCACTCCCGCTTCACCGGTAGAAGCAGCTTCGGGTTCCAGGTTTTCATTACCATATTCTGAGTACAACTGGTACAACGACGGTGTTCTGTAACCAGAAGATATATTGGCAAATACTTTCACCTTTTTATTGATATGATAAGAAGGGTTGATATTATAGACCACATGATTGCCATAAGCGGAATGAAAATTGATCCGGCTGCCCACTTCAAGATTGAAACCTGTTTTTGTATTCCAGTTCAATGCAGCATAGGCGCCCACCTGGTTTTGATTCAGACTGTCTGAAGAATATTTCGAAGTAAAAGGTCCGAAGAAACCCACCGAGAAATATTCCTGGTCGGTAACACCGTGCCGGTAATCAGCTCCTGCGGTCAGTTTCAACTGGTCACTGAAGGGAACATGCAGATAAGCATCCAAAAAATGCTCGTGGCCGGTATAGGTTCCTTTAGCATACGTATCAAAACCATTCCTGCTTTTTACGGAATCATCCGTGTAAGTCCTGTTGATATTGTTATAATTGTACAGCAACACCAGTTTGCTTTTGCCAAAGGTCAGCTCATTCCGGATACCAGCCTGCCAGCTTTTTTGAGTATAGGTATAATCCAGTTCATCTGTAAAAGCACCCTGGTCAATATCGCCATTGATATTACCATAACGGAGGAATGGCTGAATGTAAATCTTTTCAGTTGGCTTAATACCGAGACCCAGCTGAAAACCGTTTTGTGTAAAGCCATCCTTATCCGTCACCGGTGCATTGGCTTTGTTTACTGTTTCGTTTATTCCTTTGCTGTTATGAAAAGAATAACCGGCATTATAATCTACTTTACCTGATCTTCCGTTGATGCCCGCATTGGCTTTTACGGTGCCATAACTTCCATAACTAAGCAAAGCATTTCCGCCAATTGTTTTACCAGCAGGTTTCCGGGTAATGATATTGATGACACCGGCAATGGCATCGCTGCCATACAAAGTGGACTGGCTGCCTTTCAGTATCTCAATGCGTTCAATATTACTCAGCGCCAGGTTGCGAATATCAAAATTGCCACCAATACCTGATGGATCATACACCGGTACGCCATCAATAGTGATAAGCGTATGATCTACCCGGGCGCCGCGGAGATAAATATTCTTATCCTTGCCCGGGTTACTGTTGGCCCCGACAATGTATATGCCGGTCTGTTCCGTCAAGAGCTGTGACAGGTCTTTACCGCCGCTTTTTTCTAATTGTTCCCGGGTGATGATGGTGACCACTTTCCCGGTCGATGATGTTTTGTTGGGATACTTGTTTGCGGTGATCACCACTTCATCAAGGGATACACCTGAACTGTCCTGCGCATAAGTTGTTGTACATAGCAGACTGCCGATAACACCAGCAGCCACTACAAAAAAATGTTTGTTCATTTTAAAATGAATTTTTTGTGTGACTGCTTCCGAGAAAATAAAAGAGAAGAAAATAAAAGCCTTGCAGCATTTACATTCTTAGCCTTTCACCCGAAAGCTTAATGTTGTTTGTTTGATGTGGCAGGTCTTCTGGCTTAGGTTATTGCTGATTACCTTCCCGTCCCGACAAGTCGGAACAGTGGTTTGCAGTTTCAGCGGGAGAACGATGACTAACAGGTAAACAGGAAACCCATTCACTATTATCTTTTCACCATTCACCACCCTTACAGCTAC
>JBEBIF010000501.1:0-2432 GCA_040080515.1 Chitinophagaceae bacterium
CTATCCCTCGGTAGCAGGCATCAATGCTCTTCGCGTCAGTTGCTGTTATCTTTTCACAATAAGAAAATGTTTTTGGATAAAACTCTGGTGAAGGAATGCCCCGTGTTGCACCTGCTGCCTCAAAGAATCGTCCAGTAACATACGTATAGCAGGCTGAGCGCACTTCATCAGGAACATAGGATGCGTTACAAGGCATACGCACATCCGATGCAGGCATATACACTTCTTGCATTTTTTCACGCATGAGAACATCATGACTTCCTTGCATAAGTTCCATTGTCGCTCCGCTCACGCACTGTAGCCACACATTCTCAATATTTTCAATCCTTGGGGGACCTTCTGCCAATCTCACGCTATCATAGACATTCCGACATTCTGAAACAGCACTTTTATAATCGTAGTCGAGATATGCCAGTATTCCATGACCTACTCCATGAAAACACACAGCGTAGGCACCCCTACCTCCCGGTGCCTCAGCGCAAACGTTAGCAACTTCTCCTAGAGCAGAGAGACCATGCTCAATCAGAGTTTGTATAATGACAGCATGAGCGCATGCATTTTGTAACGCTTCCGTACATTCACTAATTCCTCCTATTCCCTTTTGCTCATATAAAACATACCCAATATGATGACCGATTTCATGAATATCAACACCATGAGGCATGGGCGCTTCTATAAGTACATCAAATGCATATCGAGCACCCTTCTTTTCAGCAAGATCCGTAAAATATGCCACGTAGGAATCGTAGTCCCATGACACAGATGAAATTTCCTCAATTTCCGGAAAAGTTACAAAAGAAATATCTTTACCCATAGAACCTCCGTCATACAGCCATGTAATAACCACGACCCCTAAAAGAGTAGGTAACAGCCAACGTATAGTACTTTTTGACGAGCTGAAGTACGAAAAGTAAGATTTCATCGCTACCAAGTATATACTCAGCTTTTTGAAAATTAGCAGATTGAGCAATGATACGAAGCTTCGAAATAGGCATTGTAATAGCTCTCAGAGTAGTCCTTTACCCGTGTATACCCTGATTGGGGTGTGGTGGAAAAATAATACTTTGCTGTCTGGTCAAAACCTTCAGTCGGAGGATCTCCTAAATAGAAAAGGTAGCCCTTCATCATACTTGCAAAGGATTTGGAAATTACAATACTGCCATTCACTGTTATTGATGTGCCGGGGTTCCAAACCCAGTGTGATAATCCATCCAAAGTAAGTGTTACTCCATTATTTATAGTTAGATTTGCACCATCTAATCCGTCAGTTAAGAAAACGCCAACAGTACAATGTGAAGTAATGGCTGAATCAACTCCTTGGGTTATACCTGCACATGGATCAGACCACGCGAGAGTAACCGAATTACTCTGTCCTTCTTGGTTTGTGGCTGTGAATGTAGTGTTATATTTTCTCACGTGAGTATCAAACACTACCCACGACACTGAGTACGTAGTGCCAGACCCATCTGTGCCAACTTCTTGAAGGTTGAGAGTGAGAGACTGATTGTCGAGTTGTGTATATGCTTGCACAGAAACCACTGGGCTCGCGGACTGAACCGTGACAGTCAGTGTTTGAGTTTGACCAACATATACATGCACAGGATTAATGCTGGCTGTAACTAATCTAGGACCAACACTTGATCCAGAAGATATCGAATACGAAGCACTTTCACCTGCTGCGGCTAGCCTAAAGTTTGGCTCTTGCATCTCTGTAGGAATAGTAGCAGGTGGAGTCACCGTTACCGTACGAGTAACTTGAGTTGCAACTTCTCCACCGGTATCTGTGACATTATAGGTAACTGTATATGTTCCTGGCAGATACGCGTTCACTTGTCCGCTCACTACTATTGCGCTGGTAAGATTGCCACTCTCAGCGTCAGTCGCTGTGGCCCCTGGATCTGTATATGAAGCACCTGTTGCAATAGTAACTTCCCCGCTCCCTAGAAGAGCAATGACGGGCTTTTGATTTACCAAACTAGCAGAACCACCTCCTGTACTAGTGGACGTTGATGCTGTCGATGTTGAAACTAAAGTTGTCGATGTCGACATTGATGTTGATGTTGATGTTGATGTTGAGAAAGTTGCAGACGAGGTTGCTGTTGATGTTGAAATTATAATTGGACCAAGAGAAGTGGTTGATGTTGAAACTGGCGATGTAGTAGAAGACGAATTAGGCGGCACCACGCTAGTATCGATTGGTTTTTTCTTTACTGGAGACTTCTGGGTATTGGGCAAGGTCGAAGTAGGTTTTGGATGTGATTGTACTACCAATGTCCTCGCTGGGGCACTCGTTGCAGAAGTCTGTGGAACTATCTTATGTTCAGCAAGTACCGGTGCTTTTTCGACAATGTACTCATCGGCACCTCCTCTAAACAGAGTCGCGAAGTCGCCTAGTATTCGTCCGAACACTCCACCCTCATTTTTTACAACCG
>JBEBIF010000502.1:0-2414 GCA_040080515.1 Chitinophagaceae bacterium
CCGCAGGGTTTTATTTCCGGATCGCCAAAATAAGCGCCGATAATGCGGCTGCGGCATTCCGTTGCTTCCTGCACATAGCTCACCATCTGTTTCATTCGCCGCCGAAACTGTTCTTTCCTTTCGTTGTACAAGACCATGTTTACAGACACTTCATCTGCTTTGATACGGCTGCGCAATAAATACAACTGAGGAGTATCTTTCTGAGGCTGGTATTCAATCACGCCAGCCTGGTGCAATTGCTGCAATTGTCTTGTTACTTCCATTGCATCTGTCTTCATCAGGCCGGCCATCATTTTTTCAGAAATGGAAGCTTGCTGGTCAAATATGCCTTCATAGGCCCTCAGCAGTGTTTTAATACAATCTTCCAGCAAAGGATTACTTATTTCATAATCATACAAAGCCGATTTGTTGATCTTGAAAACTGCTTTGGAAGGAATAAAGACCTGCTCATTGAACGCCAGCCATCCGTCCTGTTCCAGTGCTTTTAAGGAGTATAAAGTGATATGACTAACGAGTTTGAATTTTACCAGGAAATCGCTGATGTCGAAATCATAGTATTGTCCTTCACCAGCACCGGTGGGTATTTGCAGGTAATTGGCCACGGCCTGGTAAACATTTCGAATATCTTCAAGCGAAGGGAAACGCAGCGATGCCATTTCCTCCAGCTCCTGCATATTTCGTTCGTCATACAGCAATACAGCGTAAGAATGTTTACCATCTCTGCCGGCACGACCGGCTTCCTGGTAATAGTTTTCCAGGCAGTCCGGTACATCAGCATGAATAACTGTTCTAACATCGGGTTTGTCGATACCCATTCCAAACGCATTTGTGCAAACGATCACTCTGGTCTTATTATTGATCCAGGCTTCCTGTTTTTTGTTTCGTTCTTCCTGAACAAGACCTGCATGATAATAATCTGAAGAGATAGCTTGCAGTTGCAGCAGATCGCTGATCTCTTTGGTTCTTTTCCGGCTTTTGCAATACACAATACTTGTGCCCGGCACTTTTCTGAGTATCTCAATGATCTTATGGATCCGGGAGTCCACTTTAAAAATGCTGTAAGAAAGATTGGCCCGTTCAAATGATTGGCGAAATATTTTCCAATGAATAAATGAGTCTGCTGTAAACGGGGTCTGCCCCCCTCTCCCCGAGGGGAGAGAGGTTGGGGGTGAGGTCAGTTTGTCGCAAATGTCTTGCTGCACATCTGGTGTGGCAGAAGCCGTCAATGCCAGTATTGGAATATTGGGAAGTTCTTCTCTAAGCGCAGCGATCCTCAAATAAGGAGGCCGGAAATCATAACCCCATTGCGACACACAATGTGCTTCATCCACCGCAATGAGAGTAATGTCTAACCCTGGCAAATATTCTTTGAATAATGGTGTTTCCAGCCGCTCCGGTGATACATACAAAAACTTACAGTTGCTCTCCGTAGCTACTTTAAAGGTGTTGATCACTTCTTTACGGCTCATACCGGAATAGATGGCAAAAGCTGTAATGCTTTTTCGCCGAAGGTTTTCCACCTGGTCTTTCATCAGAGCGATCAGTGGTGAGATGACCAGGCACATTCCATCTTTCACCATGGCAGGCACCTGGTAGCATAATGATTTGCCACCACCTGTTGGCATCAGTGCCAGGGTATCATGACCTTCAAGCACCGCATTGATAATATCTTCCTGCAGCGGACGAAAATTATCAAAGCCCCAGTATTGTTTTAATATTGAATGGATAGAAGGCATACCTGGAGCGCCTAAACAAGTGAAATGATAATTGCAGAAAGTTCTTTCAGCCTGACAAAGCCTTTATCTGCTGTTAATAAGGGAATATCGTAATGAATTGCAGTAGCAGCAATAATAGCATCTGGAACTTTTAATATATAGCGTTGTTTTAGTTTTATCGCAATTTGTCGGATGGATTCATTGAGAGGATAAATATATGCGGCATCGATATAAGCTTTTCTGGCAGTAAAAATAGTATCATCAATGCTTTTTACTCCAAGTAATTCAATAACAGAGATGTCAGAAAGCCCGAAATCATTATCTACATATTGCTGAATGGCAGGAATGCCTTTTAAAGTGTAAATGACAATATTTGTATCAGCCAGGATTAATCCCATTCTTTACGCACTTTTTTCTGAAAGGCCAGACCATCAGCTTCTTTAGGATTGCTTCCAAAAAGATGAGCGACATTTCCTTTGCTCTTTTTCTTTTTTATTCCGGTCCTTACTTTTTTCAGGGCCTCCTGTACTTGTTTTTTACTGGCATTTTTGGGAACTACAACTGTCATAAGTTATTTTTCAATACAATTTACGCTTTTTACTACTATTGTCAGGGGCTATAAAAAATTATTTTTCCTGCCTCCTGAAAACAACCAATTCCACCCGCCTGTTCAAAGCCCTTCCTTGCGGGGTACTGTTG
>JBEBIF010000503.1:0-2410 GCA_040080515.1 Chitinophagaceae bacterium
ATACGGAACATTGCAAAAAGAAAACGTTCAAATTGAATTATTTGGAAGACTTTTACAAGGCAGCAGGGATGTACTGAAAGACCATAAGCTTACTCCCATTGAAATAACAGATGAAGCCTTCCTTTCAAAAGGAGAGGAGCGGCAGCAACTGACAGTCACCGTGTCGGAGGATAGCAATGATGTTATCGAAGGAACGGTATTTGAGATAACAGAAGAAGAACTGCGCCATGCGGATGAGTATGAACCGGTGAATTATAAAAGGATCAAAATGGCGCTGGCCTCGGGAAAAGATGCGTGGGTATATCTGGCTGTGGGAAATGAATAGAGATACTATCAAACATTACATAAACCTAAAAAAACGAAAATGCTGAAACTAATTGTACTGTACCCGCAACCGGCAGATACAGAAAAATTTGAGAAAGACTATAAGGCCCATACACAGTTCTTACATGAAAAGCTGGGCATTCCTGCTGATGCCCGGCCTTATACGATCACTAAGATGCTGCCATCGCCAACCGGTTTACCACAGATGTTCTCGCTGCCTTTCAATTCACCGGAAGAATTGCAGGCTGCCATGTCTTCCCCGGCAATGCAGGAAATAGGAGCAGATGCGCAACGGATCTCAACAGGAGGGCCACTGGTAATACTGGTGGGAAATGAAAGTTAGGAATGTGCGGGTTGCGGGTTTGTGACAGCATTTCTTTGAAAGTAATTATATTTTCAGTATTTATTGAAAATTGTGTAAGTTTGTGTTGTAAAGCAACAAACCATGAGAGTCGTTATCGCCGGTGCCGGTTTTGGAGGACTGAGGCTGGCCCGCAAACTGAATAATAAACCCGGTTTTGAAGTGGTGCTGGTGGACCGGTTCAACTATCACCAGTTTCAGCCTCTATTTTACCAGGTGGCCACTGCTGGTCTCGATGCCAGTAATATTTCCTTCCCCCTTCGCAAAGTATTTCAGAAGAGTAAGAATGTAAAGATCCGGCTGGCAGAACTAAAAGAAGTGGTGCCTGCGGAAAATAAGATCATTACCGATATTGAGACCATCCCATATGATGTGCTGGTACTGGCGACCGGTGCAGATACTAATTTCTTCGGGAACACAAAATTGGCTGATCATGCCTTTCCGATGAAATCAACGGTGGAAGCCCTGCAGATCCGCCACCGCCTGCTGCAGTTATTTGAAGAAGCGCATACCATAACAGGCACAGCGGAATTGCAACGGCTGATGAATATCGTAGTAGTGGGAGGCGGGCCAACAGGAGTGGAGGTGTCTGGCGCCCTGGCAGAAATGAAAAAGTATGTACTGCCCAAGGATTACCCGGAACTGGATTTTTCCAAAATGAATATCTACTTGCTGGAAGGTGCTGGTAAAACGCTTTCGGCAATGAGTGAAAAGTCTTCTGTACAATCCCGCAAGTACCTGGATAAACTGGGAGTGACGGTGCTGATCAATACCCTTGTAAAAGACTATGATGGTAATAATGTGCTGCTGCAGGATGGAAAAATGATTCCTGCTGCTACGGTGATCTGGGCTGCAGGTATTAAAGGAAATATTCCGGCTGGTATTGATCAATCGCTGATAGCCAAAGGAAACCGTTTAAAAACAGATCGCTATTGTAAAGTTCAGGGGTTTCATAATATATATGCATTGGGCGACCTGGCCTATATGGAAACCCCCAAATATCCGGGCGGGCATCCGAAAGTGGCACCGGCAGCTATTCAGCAGGCGGACCTGCTGGCGGGTAACCTGAAGTTGCTGGAACAAAAGTCGAACCCGGAAAGAATGGTCCTTTTTGAATATAATGATAAAGGTTCGATGGCTACTGTGGGAAGAAACCTGGCGGTGGTGGATGTGCCCAAACCAAAACTGCATTTCGGAGGTTTTTTTGCGTGGCTTATCTGGATGGGGCTGCACCTGATGCTGATACTGGGTGTAAAGAACAGGTTCTTCGTATTCTTCAACTGGCTGTATAATTATGTTACCTACGATCAAAACCTCCGGTTGATATTCAGGGAATTTAATAAACCGATGAAAAAATGAACATCCATATCCCAAACTGGCTGATCATTGCGGGCGGGGCCGGCCAGATATTTACCGCTCTTATTTATCCTTATATACGGCATGCCGTGTTTGACTGGTATAATGATATTAAAAAGCTGAAACCGCTAAACCAGGAAATAGCAAAGACCTATGGCCGGTATATCCAGGGATTGAATTTTGCATTCGGGCTGATATCCATACTTCTTGCCAGTGATCTGAAGAACCAAAGCGGATTGGCGGTGGCGATAACAGGATTGATCGCTGCCTATTGGATCGGGAAAGTGATCACCCAGTTTGCGTATTACCCGATGTACCAGATCCCGAAGAAATTCATTTTTAAAATGGGAGAGGTGGGGATGAATGTGC
>JBEBIF010000092.1:0-10725 GCA_040080515.1 Chitinophagaceae bacterium
ACCTGCAGCCACCACATCATTCAATGCACCACCGGGATTGCGGATGGATAATTCTTTAGTTGTACCAAACTGTGTTACATAACCAGTTACAGAAGCAGCATTTGCCGGAAAGGTTTGGCCTGAAAAAGAAGCACCTGATGCTGTAAATAAAACAATCGTAGCTCCATCATTCAGGTTCACACTTCCGCTATAGGTACCACCGGTACCACCGCTTAATGCAACAGGTCCTGTTTTTACTAAAGTGGATTCCCATGTTTCAAAGTTGGTATTAAGTGCGGCCACTGTTACATTTCTTGGCGTAATGCTTTTACCGGCTGCTTTCAGGCTGGCATAACTTAATGGAACCAGGTTTACCTGCAACAGGCCATTAAATTCTGACAACTCCTGCTGCGAAACGTTTACATCAATAGAATCACCAAGGTTGAAACTATGCGGGGAATCAAACCGTACCAGGATACCTGAAAGGTTGTCTCCCTGCTGCAGCACCAGGTTCTGGCTATTCAGGTTATTAGTAGACCGGTCACTGATCACCACACCGGTTATTCTTTTACCGTCAGGCGCTGTGGTGGCCGTACCGGTAAATACCGCTCTCAGATCAGATGTATTCAATACTGTAGTAGCGCCTTGTCCGCAACGAACATTATTAAACTGCACATCATCCAGATCGCGGATGATCAATTGCTTGGTAGTTCCAAACAAGGTGTAGATCGCATACAGTGTACCATTGCCATTAGGTGCACTTACTCCGGCAAAATTGGCAAAGCCGCTGGAACGGATGATGATAGAGGAGTTGGCACCGCAGCTTCTTACATTAAGGTTCACCGAATTTTTATATGCAGAGGTATCTGCAAATGTTTTGCTGGTATCAGCAGGAATGAATTCATAATTGTTCAGTTGCACCAGTGTTCCCAGGTTCACATCCTGCATGCTGGTGGTAAGCTGGCTTACCGTTACCACAGTAGGCGTAACAGGATTGTTTAATGAACCACCCACTATATACTTATCAATAAGATTCGACACAATGGCTTGTATAGAAGGCACACCACCCACTGTAGCTTTCACTCCTATTTGTACCAGCCGGTTGTAATCGCTTATGCAAAGACCATTACATTTAATGAACACTTTTCTTCCAACGGGAAAAGAGTTATAAAGTCCTGTGGCATCCAGCAACACATTGATACCACCGGTAGCATCCTGGATATATAATTCTTTGTACAGGTTACCGCTTTTATCATTGGCCACTACCACACCGGAGATGATGATGTCAGTATTGATCACATCAAAAGCGCCAAAAGCAGTATGAAGTGCTTTCAGTTGTGCAATGGTGTGAGTGGGTGCAAGGGAAGGATCTGAAGGGCCGGCCGGCTGATCAAATGTCTTCTTACAGGAAGTTAAAGCTACAGAAGCTGCAAGCAGGATGATTAAACTGCCCAGCCATACATTTACTTGTTTCATATTGCGAATATTAATTGTCAATTTTAATTTATTTAGAACCGGAGTGTGGCACTGGCAAAAAAGTTCAGGCCATATCCATAATATACTTTCGGTGGAAACTTATTGATATTCCTTTCCTGAAAATCAAACCGCAGTTGTTCAAAACCACCGGTGATGATGTCTTTATTATCCAGGATATTATTTACACCTAAATTAAATACGAGGAACGTGGGTTTATGACTGATCTCCATGTTTTTAGGCAACTTCCAGGAGTAACCTCCAAAAAAGTCCAGTGTAAATTGCTCTTCCCATTTGGTTTGATCCAAAATACCATTCCACAGATCGCTTTTAGGTTCCAGTCCATCCACTGCAGCCTGTGTACGGCGGATAGGATTAAAGTCAAGCCACATCTGGTCAAAATAATTTCCGGTAAGGCTCACGTACCAAAACTTTGGTGAACGATAATTCAGTCCGATATTATACGCTTCCTGCGGAGTGGAAGGCACCCGGTAGTTTTGATTGAAAATACTTTCTGTACCCAGGTCGGCCGCACTGTTATCCAGTGTGATGATCGCTTCCTGGCGGCTGTTATAATAATAACGGCCTACTGCAGCTGCACCACTAAGTGATAAACCGGGAGCTACTTTGGCTTCAAAACCAAACTCACCACCAAAATGAAGTTTATCAATATTGCTCAACGCATAGTTAACGAAGTTGCGAAAATCATCGTGATAGAACGAAAGCACATTGTAATCATCTTCAAACGTGCTGTAATAACCGGTAAGACGGATCTTCAGCTTTGGTCCGTTCATGATATAACCGGCTTCTGCTGTAGTAATAGTGGTGTTCACCGGGTTGTTTTGCTGAAAGTCTCTTGTTCTTGGTGAAATGTAAACGTTCTCAAAGAAAGGAGCTTTCGTAAGGTAAGCACCATTCACATAAAAATAGTTTCTGCCATCCAGCTTATAAGTGATGCCGCCCTTTACTCCGAAGTTGGTAAAGTTATTTACCTGTGATTTGCCAAAGGAGTTATCGGGGAACAACCCATTTCTTACATTACCTTCTCTCCAGAATTGGGTGCGGGAAAATTCTCCGGAAAGAAAGAAATCCACTTTATTGAATTTAAATACGCCCTGTCCCCAGGCAGCCGCTTTATTGATATGCATATCATAATCATATCCAAAGCGATCTCCAACTGCCAATATCCTGTTTGGACGATTCAGGTCATTTTGATTAGCGTTAGTATTTAACGGGTAATCTCTTTCTGCAAACTGGTTCAGGTCCACATAGAATTCACCACCCAGCAGGTCATCTACTTTTTTAAAGTAGTTATTGTTTTGTTGCTGGTAAGAAGCGCCAAATGTAAGATCGAGATGATCGCCGACACGGGTATTCAGAACGGTATTGAAGTTCAGCCGTTTTGTATTGATCACTCTTTCTTCAATTATATAATGAGAGCGGCGTCCGGTAACGGTATTACCGGCAATGCCATTCGCATTTTGAATGCTTTCATTACTTGCAAAATTGGCGAGGTATAATTTTTCCCAGTTCACCTGGCGGAGGTTAACGTCATTGCGCATGGCTTCTTCTAACTGTGCAGCTTGCCCGGGATCGGTTGCCCGGTAATAGCTGGGCAGGTAGCGGTAATAATCCGGTCTTGGGTCGGCAGAGTTGTACCAGTCTAAAGCAGTAGTGCTTCTGTCGCCAAAGGAATAACCCACCGCTGTGGTAAGAGAGGTATTATTCTTTATTCGAAAATCGTGTGTCAAAATAATATAAGGCTGATGTGATTTAGCCACACTGGAATTTCTCACCTTTCCATTTTGATAACCCCAGAAAGGATTATAATAATGAGAACCGGCGAGGTCCTGTATCTCCATTACAGCAGATCCCTGGCGGCCGCTTTTAGTTGGTGCGCCAAATCCGGCCAATGACAGCATATGTTTTTGCCCGATGCGTTTATCAATAGCGGCAAAATAGCTCCATCCGTCATAATAGGTACCGGGCACATAGCCTTCATCTGCATAGCGGCGGCTGCCGCTAACGGTAAAGGCCCAACCTTTTTTACTCATACCAGTGGAGTGAGTGGCCATGATGCGGTGGTTATAATTCCTGTTGGAATACGCATAGCTCAGGCTGGTTTGTTTTCTTTGTTTACTGGCACGGGAGTCGATATTGGTATTGCTCCCAATATCACCAAAAGCAAATGTGCTGTACCGCAAACCGATAGAAATATCCCGGTTTCTCAATACATCATTTAATCCGCCCCAGAGGCCATACGGGGTAAATCCATTGTCGAGGTTTTCCATCGGTATCCCGTTCATGTAGGTGCTGAACAGGTCAGCATCATAACCACGGATACGGAAACGAACGGCCGAAAAGTTGAAGGAAGCTGCAGAAAAGAAGGGGTCTCTTCCGGCAGTCAGTACAGAAGATACGTTTTGGGCACTTCCGTCACTGAGGTCATTTTCATCAATGGAGACAACAGGAATATTATCCAGAACACTTTCTTTCAGCTCTTCTACGGTAGTGTCCCTGGTACCGAGTGTGTCAACAGGATTTTTAACCTGCGCCATAGCCAACGTTCCGGCACACAGGAAGATCAGCAGCAGTTTAGTTTTTAGCATGAAACATATGTTTTTAAACAAGCGGCAAACTTAACGACTTTATAAGTTATGAAGGAAAAAAATTAAGCACATAATAATAACTTAATACCCGGTTGTTTTTTCAAAATTGCTAAGGTCTTTTGTTTCAGTATGTTTGCATTTTATTTTTTGAGTATGAAAAAGATCAACCTCGCAGTATTGTTGCTGGTATTGAGTTTCAGCTTGTGTGCACAGAACACTAAGCAGCAGTATAAATTAGCCATTATCGGGTTTTATAATCTTGAAAACCTGTTTGATACCCTTGACAATCCTGCCATCAATGATGATGAATTTACTCCTAACGGACCCAAAAATTATACAGGTGAAATATACTGGAACAAGATCGGAAAGCTGGCTACTGTGATTTCTCAAATGGGTGCAGACCAATCAGCCGACGGCCCTGCCCTGCTTGGCGTGGCTGAAGTAGAAAATGACACGGTACTTAAAGACCTGGTAAAACACAAACTGATTGAAAAAAGAAATTACCAGATCGTTCATTATGATTCTAAAGATGCACGGGGCATCGATGTTGGTCTTTTATACAATCCCAAATATTTTACAGTAGAATCAAGTGATAAACTATTTGTTCAGCTGCCCAGTGGCTCCAAAGACGCTTACTATACCCGTGATATCTTATGGGTAAAAGGAAATTTTGACGGGGAAACGATCTATGTATATGTCAATCACTGGCCCAGCCGCAGTGGTGGCGAAGAACGAAGTGCACCGGGAAGGGATGCTGCCGCACAGGTTTGTAAAAACCACATGGATTCTATTGCTAAACTGGAACCCAATGCCAAGTTTGTAGTAATGGGCGACCTGAATGATGACCCAACCAATAACAGTGTGGCCGGTATCATCAGTGCCAAAGGAAGATTGAAGGAGGTGACAAGTGGTGGCATGTACAATCCCTGGACAGAATTATACAAAAAAGGAATTGGCACATTGGCCTACCAGGATGCCTGGGGTTTATTTGACCAGATACTGATCGCTTATCCCTGGCTGACTAAAAATCAAAACGGCTTTTTTTTCTACCAGCAGCATATTTTCAACAGAGAGTATATGGTAGAAAATGTGGGCCGCTACAAAGGCTACCCGATGCGCACCTGGGATGGCAACACTTACCGTGGCGGTTATAGTGACCACTTTCCCACTTACCTTGTTTTGCTGAAGAAACTGGTGCCGGTGAAGAAGGGTTTTTAATGACACTGCTTAAATTCAGTACCCATAAAACCGCCCTGGTTTGAAGTATTTGGGTAGCTATCACCACTTTATATGATGTTCGGGAGCTTATAACCGGATTTAAAAGGTCCGGTTGTGGGACTAAAAAGCTCCGATCTTAAGGTTTGAAAGCTTAGGATCGGAGTTAAAACCTCCGACATTACCACCAAAAAGGTCTGAATTAAGAGGTCATTGGCTTAAGATCGCAGTAAAAAGCTTCGATTGTAAGGTTTGGAAGCTTAAGTTCGGAGTTAAAACCTCCGGCATTACAATCAAAAAGCTCTGAATTAAGAGGTCGTTGGCTTAAGATCGGAGTAAAAAGCTCCGATTGTAAGGTTTGGAAGCTTAGGATCGGAGTTAAAACCTCCGACATTACTATTAAAAAGCTCCGATTTAAGAGGTCGTTGGCTTAAGATCGCAGTAAAAAGCTTCGATCTTAAGGTTTGGGAGCTTAGGATTGGAGTAAAAACCTCCGGCGTTACTATTAAAAAGCCCCGGTATCAAAGTCTGGAGCAGCGTTGATGCCATTGTCGGTCTTCCGCCAAAAGCAGCACTGCTTTGTTTTGTAGTTCCCTCGTTTTGGATTGACCACTTAAAGTTGTACTTTTGGACAACTTTGTATATTTTGTATTGTGCTGGAAAATCACAAAAGCCGAACCCTCATTTTTTTAAGAACTACTTTGAAACGTTCTTTATTAAACAGCGCCAAAAGGTCAAAGACAAGATCATCTGGACTTTTGATCTGATTGAAGACCTTGTGCAAGTTCCGGAAACATACCTTAAACATTTGGAAGGCACGGACGGGCTTTATGAGATTCGGGTACAACAAGGAAGCGATATTTTCAGAATATTTTGCTTCTTTGATAAAGGCAATTTAGTTGTAATAACAAGCGGTTTTCAAAAGAAAACTCAGAAAACTCCGAAGCGAGAAATTGAGAAGGCATTAAAAATAAAGGAGGAATATCATGCTGAAAAAAAATAAACCTGTAACACTCGACCAGTTTAAAGAAAAACATTACGGAAAAAAAGGAAGCGCTAAAAGAGACAAATTAGAAAAGGGATACCAGGAGTTCAAATTGGGTGTTTTAATTTATGAAGCCCGGCTTGAAAAAGGTCTGACACAAGAAGAACTTGCAGAAAAATGTGGCACAAATAAAGCCTATATTTCAAGAGTTGAAAACAACATAAAGGATATTCGCATTTCAACGTTGCAAAAAATTATTGAAGTGGGATTAGGCGGACAATTAAAACTTTCTATTAAACTTTAATTTTACTATTATTTGTCATCCTCAGCAGGCTCCGCATTTCAACCTGTTGCAGAATATTTATTTTCAGACAAATTGTGGCTAAAAAAAAAATTCATACCAATGAAATATAACAGGTAACCTGCCAGGCCGCCAATGGTGTTTAATAAAAGATCATCTACATCAAACACTCCTAAACCGGTATAAAGCTGGGTTGATTCAAATAACAGGCTAATCATAAAAACGGCCAATATAGTCTTCCACCCTTTTCGCAACCGACTGAACAAAAGAGGAAGAAGAATTCCCAGCGGAATGAAACCAATTATATTGCCGCCTAGATTCTTATATTTTAATTCCTCGCTTACCCGGCCATAATAATACAGCCTGATGGTGGAAAATAATTTCCAGTTGGCATTTTTCCACCCTTCTTTTACCACCTGCTTTCTTTGGTACTGGTGTGTAAAGTAGTTTTTGTAAAAACGGGGAGATCTTTTAAAGAGAATATTCTTTGTAAGCACCAGCATGGTCAGCATCAGCAAACCCCACAATAGTATCCTGGTGCTTTTCCGCTGCTTTCTCATTCTCTCCTAATTATTACTAAATGTATGAAAAACCGGGGCAAGAAGGATACTGGCTAAAAGAGGATATTCATATTATTAAAATTCCCTACATTTGAACACCTCTCATTTATCATTCACACTTCCCCAACATTTTTTTAAACCTTTAAAAACAAACTCTATGAGAATGTTATGGATGGCCGTCGTCATGGCCTGCCTTTCAAGCAGCCCCGTAGCTAAGAGCAGCTCCACCGAGGTAATTGAATTCAGGACCCAGTCTTATGACACTATTGGAAATCAATTCTCCAAACCATTTATGGTAATGCATCAGAAAGCATGGTATAGGGACAGCATGGCCATTGAAGAGGTGAGTTCAATAAATATTATCTCACATTACAAGAGTAGCCGCACAGAAACAGTGGGGGTGATGTATTACCGGTTCAATGATCTTAGAAACCGCTTTGTGTATGAATACAAAACTTTTTCAGATACGGCAACACTTATCCGGAAATATGCTTTCAGCGATACCGTACCAATAGCCGGCGGCTGGAATTTCAGGTTTGACAGAAACATCGATTATAAAGGCATTCCAGATATACTGTCTGATACCCTGATTGACAAAATAAGTTATAAAAGAATCCAGTTTCCCACAGGTACAAAAGAGTATCCATCTACATCCATTCATTATTCCAGATGTGATAAGAAAGGAACTGTTTTTAATACCTGTCCCCTCTTAAGTAAGAAAATGGATGGCTGCCCTGTTGTTAAAAGCTTCACTTTTTCGCTTGTGCAAAAAGGACCTGCTTATAGCTCGGAAGTAAACTTCCTGGCTGACCGTTTTACCCCTGAGGAAGAAAAAGTATTTAATGCCTGGCAGAAATTTGCAAGGATGAGTCCCATTCGCAACTAAATCTCCTCCCAATCTATTGATAAACAGGTACCGAATGACCCCTCCTTGAATAATCAAACCGTCATCAAATCCATCCCAATACTCAATAAACAACCCGATACCAGGAGCAAGTACCTTTGCAACTCATTGAAAAACATTTTCATAACCTAAACAGACCTTAACTCACTGGCCAGTACAAAAAACTTCTCTCACCTCTCCTAGTTCTCTCTTCAAACCCCTATCTTTGCCGCCCCAAATCTGTGTTCGCAGATTCCTTGTCCGCCATAGCTTTAGCGACGGTAGATAATGTCCAATGGGAAAAACCCGCCTTTGCTTGTGCTTTGGCGGATAAACCGAATTTAAAAAAGTAAAAACATCTACATGAACAATTACGAATTGATGGTGATTTTTACCCCGGTTTTAAGTGATGATGAGTTTAAAGCAGAGCAGAAAAAGTATGCGAAGCTTGTTACCGACGCCGGTGGCACCATCATAGCTGAAAACCCCTGGGGATTGAAATCACTCGCCTACCCGATCCAGAAAAAAACAACTGGTTTGTATTGGGTACTGGAGTACACTGCAGCATCAGATTTTATTGAGAAGTTGAAAATTCAGCTTCTGCGTGACGAAGCAGTACTGCGTCACCTGTGCACTAAACTCGATAAATACGCCGTCGAGTACAATGCGAGAAAGAAAAGTGGTGTAAAATCCGGAACCGAAAAAGCAGTGGAGGCTTAATATCATGGCAAAAAACGAAATAAAATACCTGACCGCCATTAAAAGCGACAAAAGAGAAAAGAAATTCTGCCGCTTTAAAAAATATGGCATCCGCTACATCGATTATAAAGATGTGGAGTTCCTGAAAAAATTTCTGAATGAGCAAGGCAAATTATTGCCCCGCCGCCTTTCCGGAAACAGCCTGAAATACCAGCGCAAAGTTTCTGATGCGGTGAAAAAAGCCCGTCAGATGGCATTATTGCCTTACGTAACAGACCTTTTAAAATAACCTCACCCTAACTTCCGTCTATAAGCGGAAAGACAGTATCGCAGCAGCGAAACTGGGTTGGTGAACAAAAAGAGAACAATGGAAATCATTTTAATTCAAGACGTAGATAACCTGGGCGCCAAAAACGAAGTGGTAAAAGTAAAGAACGGTTATGCCCGTAACTACTTACTCCCCCGTCAACTGGGCGTGGAAAACAGCCCCAGCAACAGAAAGCAACTGGAAGAGCGGATGAAGCAGGTGAAGAAGAAAGAAGATAAAATGCTGGCCGAGATCAACAGTGTAATTGCCAAATTGGGCGAAGCTCCAATTAAACTGGGCGCCAAGACCGGTACCAGCGGTAAGATCTTCGGAAGCATCACTTCTTTACAACTGAGCAGGGCTATCCGTGAACAAAGAGGGTATGAGATCGACCGCAGGAAGATCACCATCCCTGAAGATGTAAAAGAACTGGGTACTTATAAAGCCACCATCGACTTTGGTAATGGTAAATCAACCGAAGTGGAAATTGAAGTGGTAGCTGAATAAATAAGAAATTCCTGATTGAGAAAAAAGTTGCCGATGGGCAACTTTTTTTTTGCACTATACCAATGCTGCGTACCGTATTGAGCAAATAATTCCCCGCACATCCCCTTTCCCGCACTTTTCTGTGCTTTAATTCTATTGGTATATAGTTTGTCTTATCACATGTGCTCACTGTCCATCGTGACTGATAAATCCCCCTTTGAACTACCACATTATTCACTTTAAAACTTAAGGAATGAAAACTCTTTACACCGCAAAGAAATTATTCGGGCTCTTATTTACCTGTATCCCCTTACTGGGCATTGCACAACAACCCACCACTGTGGTACCTTCAGCCAACTGCATCTTTACCTACAACTTCAACACTACCGATGAAGGATTCAGTTCACCAAGCATTTATTCAGATGATAATGATTTTGGTATTTTCTGGAACGGTTCGCTTTTAACGGAAACAGCAGGCGCTGGTATCAGCAGCAGGACCGCCAGTGCTATTTCCCCAGTTTTTTTTAATACAGAAGTTAATAAAACAACTGTCGGTTTTGATTATACTGCACCGGCTGGAACCGACTACCGCATCAGGGTGATCAGTGCCGTAACAAACCCTCCATTGGAAATATTGGCCTCTACTGCAAATGGTTCGTTATGGACCAGCCTTCCATCCACTTCGGGTTCGCTTTGTCTCGAGTTGCAGGACATGGACCTTACCGGCGGATCGCAAATACGATATGAGATCACATTCCGTACTGTAAACACGGGCAATATTACATTTGACAATTTCAGAAGAGCTGCTTTTAATGCTCCATTGCCCGTAACGTTCTTAGGGTTTATCGCAAGAGAATCAGCTACCGGCTCCCTGCTGTTACTGTGGAATGTAGCCGACGAAATAAATGTAAGAGGCTACGAAGTAGAAACCAGCTCAGATGGAATTACATTCACCCTGGCAGGCTTTGTAAACGCTTCCGGAAAAGACAACTATTCCTTTGATTATACCCAGTCGTTTAAAGGCACCCGTTACTTCAGGGTACGGAATATAGACATAGATAACAGGTATAAATACACTGGTGTGATAAGGGTACAAAAAGAAAATGCGAACCCGCAAATAAAAGTTTATCCGAATCCTGCTTCTGACCAGGTCGTTCTGGAACATCAAAAACAATCCGGCAAAGCAGTGATACTGATCATTAACATGAACGGTACCACCGTACTTCAA
>JBEBIF010000093.1:0-10715 GCA_040080515.1 Chitinophagaceae bacterium
CTGATCATCCCGCATTTAATTTCCCCAATAAGATCAACGAAGATGATTTTAAAGGATGGGTGCAGGAGCGAAGTATCTATCATGGCAGCGATACTACCGGCAAGTTTGAAAAACTGGTGGGCATGGCTGATCCCGGCGAGAAATCCGATGATGGGAGTTTGCTGGTAACTAAATACGGTAAGGGCTGGTTCACTTACACAGGCATTGTTTTTTTCCGGGAGTTACCAGCCGGGGTACCCGGTGCTTACCGGCTGTTGGCGAATTTGATCGCATTGAATACCAAAAAAGGATTTTAAATGGCGCAGCAGCAAAAACCAAGCATACGCAGGGCTGAAATGTCGTTCATCTTCGCAATTGTGATTGGATTGGTAATAGGAATTCTGATAAAGAAAGTACGGATCGGGATAATGATCGGCGTGGTGCTGGGATTGATGATCGTATTCTCAGGCTGGCTTCGTACCACCCGAAAATAGTTTTATGCAAACACCTGATAACGATAAGGCACCATTATTCAAAAACTGGAAGAACTGGTACATTTTTGTCATTCTCTTCCTTGTGCTGCTGATCGTATTGTTTTATTTCTTTACTAAACGATTTGCATGAGCCTGCCGGATTGGATAGTACTCATCGTTACACTGCTCGCCATTATTTCGTATGGCTTGTATAAAAGCCGCACATCCCATAACCTGGATGGTTATTTTTTATCCAACCGCAGTTTGCCCTGGGGACTTGTATTGCTGAGTATCATGGGCACACAGGCCAGTGCTATTACGTTTCTTTCCGCACCGGGACAAGCCTATACCGATGGTATGCGGTTTGTTCAGTATTATTTCGGTATCCCACTGGCCATGGTGGTCATTTGTATTTTCTTCGTTCCCATCTTCAGCCGGATGAAAGTATATACGGCTTATGAATACCTGGAAACACGGTTTGACGGGAAAACAAGAGTACTAACCTCCTTCCTGTTTTTTTTACAAAGAGGATTATCCACCGGTATCAGTGTATTTGCACCTTCTATTATCTTATCTTCTTTACTTGGTTGGAATATTTACTGGACCAATCTTTTTATGGGCGGCCTGCTGATCATTTATACAATGACGGGCGGGGCCAAAGCTGTAGCCTATACACAGCAGTTGCAACTCATCATCATCTTCATCGGCATGTTCCTGGCAGGGTATATGGTGGTGCATATGCTTCCCAAAAATGTAAGCTTCACCGACGCATTGCAGGTAAGCGGAAAACTGGGAAGGCTGAATGCCATTACTACAGGTATTACTGAAAAAGGATTTAACTGGAGTGATCAGTACAATATATTCAGCGGTATCATTGGCGGCTTCTTTCTTGCCTTATCTTATTTCGGCACGGACCAGAGCCAGGTGGGCCGGTATCTTACCGCCAGATCACTCCGGGAAAGCAGGATGGGATTGCTCATGAATGGCATTGTAAAAGTGCCTATGCAATTCCTCATCTTACTTATTGGAACATTGGTCTTTACCTTTTACCAGTTTAATAAAGCGCCGATCATTTTCAATGACATACAGGTAAAAAAGATCGAACAGTCCGTCTATAAAGATTCTTTTGTTTTGATCAGTGATCAATACGATGCTATTGCGGTACAAAAACAACAGGCGGTGGTCAGCTATTCGGCTGCAAGGGATAATGGTGATAAGCAAGTGGCGGCACAATCGTTGCAGCAATTGCAGGCGTTGCAAAAAACATCTGACAGCCTTCGTAAAACAGTAAAGACCTGGCTGGATAAAAAAATAAAAGGAGGCGATGGCAACGACACCAACTATATATTTCTCCGGTTTGTGGTGGATCATTTGCCTGTTGGATTGGTAGGCTTGCTGATCGCCATTATTTTTTTGGCTTCCTGGGGTAGTATTGCGGCAGCCATTAATTCATTAGCCTCCTGTTCCATGATCGATCTGCACCGGCGTTTTACCAAAAAGAAAGAAACAGGTGAGGATGAATACCGTTTATCAAAGTGGTACACATTGGGCTGGGGTATCTTCTGCATTATCGTGGCCATGTTTACCTATAATATCGGCAACAGCCTGATTGAAGCAGTGAACATATTAGGCTCTTTATTCTATGGCGTCATACTGGGTGTGTTCCTCGTGGCCTTCTTCTTAAAGAAGATACGCAACAGCAATGCTGTTTTTTGGGGTGCTATCGTTGCAGAACTATTAGTACTGGCCGTATTCATATTAACGAAACTGAACCCGCCGGTATTTAAAATGGGCTTTCTCTGGCTGAACCCGATCGGGGCATTCGGTGTTATCTTCTTTACGTTATTATTTAACCAGGTATTGAAGCAAAAGGAAAACCCTGCTTTGTAAAGCAGGGTTTCTCTGTTTAGCTATCAGTTTTATTATTTCAATGTCTTCAGGATATCCTCGTTTTGTTTTACAAAATCCGGGAATTTTGTTGCGGTGGCAATACGGATCGCATTGTTGGCAGCAGCGATCGCTTCTGACTTTTTACCCAGTTTCGCAAGGATCCTTGTTTTTAATGTATGCACCCAGGGCTGTCCTTCAGGTGACGCTTCTGTAGCTTTATTGATCCAGGCAAGCGCCTGGTTCAGGTCTTTGCCATTGTCATAATAATATTGGGCAGCAGTATAATAAGGTTTGTTATCCTTATTCATAGTGTTGTCGATCTGCTTCATCACCTTTGAATCCACATCGGTAGTAACAGGGAACATCAGGTACACCCTATCCCACATGATGCTCACATTGCAGGAATTGCTTTTTACATCATCTACACTGATAGTAAATGTTTCGATGGACATAGGCAGCGGAAAAGGTTTTGCCTGCACCCGTACTACATCCTGGTCTTGTTTGTAAGCATCAGGACTGGTCACATCTGTTTGTTTGCTGATGATGATGGTCCATTCGCCGGCTTCAGGGATAGTGAGAAGACCATACTTACCGGCAGGTACTTTTGCATCTCCGATCATTACTTCATCACCAAAGGTGATAGTAGTGGCCTGGTTGGCACCGGTACGCCACACTTTTCCATAAGGAACAAGGTCGCCAAAAATGGTCCTTCCTTTTACTCCCGGACGGGAATAAGAAATTTCAATGGTGGAAAGACCGAAATTCTGTTTTAAGGTTTGCGTGGTGCTGGCCTGCGGTGTGGTTAACTGCTGTGCACCAGCTACTGATAAACTAACTGCAGCTATCGCTGCAAAAATGATTTTTTTCATACAAGCTAATTTTTTAGAGAAAGCAAAGGTAGGGGAAAGTAGTAAGTTAGAAGTTTGAAGGAAGAAGTACGAATACCCTAAAGAAAGAAGAGTTTTTTTTAAAGCAAAATAACTGAATAATTCGGAGCGTAATTCGTACTTATAAGTTCGTACTTGCAGCTATTTACTAGAAATTGATCGTAACCGTGGTCCTGCCTTTTTTATTGGCGGTACGCTTCCATTTAGGGCCATCTTTTACCAGGCGTATGGCTTCTTTATCGCAGTTAGAGCAAAGCGATTTTTCCACCCGGATATTTACCGGCTCTCCATGCTTATCTACTTCAAATGAGATCTGTACAGAACCGGAATTTTTTTGTTTTGTTTTTAATTCATCCGGCACCTCCAGGTTATTGACCAGGTAGGCATCATAATTATCCCAGCCATCAGCAGGCACAGGTTCTTCCAGTGTTTTATTAGCATCCCGGTTGCGGGCAGCAGCATTGGGTTTTTGATTACTGATCACTACTTCTGACAGGCTCTTGCGGTCATCCTGCAACACCACCTGGTTGTTAGGTGCGGCATTTCTTAATTGGGTCTGGCTGTTTTCAAAACCTATGGAACGTACCTGTACTGTCAAAGTAGTATCGGGAGAAGTAAGATTAAAATAACCATTAGCATCTGTGTAAGTACCTGCCTTATCTTCTACGTTGGTCACATTAGCAAAAGGCACTCCTACATTATTAGCATCCGTTACCCGGCCACGGAAAATATTATTGGTCTGGTTACGGTATGCCTGCTCCTGTGCCCTGCGGGTGTTGGCAGCCACAGCACGGTTATTGGTGTCATTCTTATAGTAGTCATCAGCAGCACCCCGGGTAGCCTGGTCTTTAGCCAGGTTCTTATCAGCTTCACTATCTGTAACGGCTTTTTTCTTCGCTTGTTCATCTCTCTGTTCCGGTTTATTGACCACCTTACCAGAAGTAATCACTTCGGCACCTGTTCCGGGAGCTTTTGTTGGAACCGTTTCAGTAGCCACCGGTGCAGGATTGTTGGCGGTTACTTTTTCTTCTTTATTATCAATGACCTTATCTGTAGTAGCTGCGTCACTAAATGTACCGACGGCGCCAGTAGCAGCATTATTTTCTATAGTAGCTGTAGCATTTGCAGTACCAGATGCTTGTTTAGTTTCTGATGACACAGTGCCTGCATCTGCCGACTTTATCACCGACTCCGGTTTTACAGAATCGGCCACTTTTGCAGTGGCAGGTGCATTTTTTACTTCCGCTATTTCGTCGGCAGCTTTGTTTTTGAAAAGGAACTGGTTGGCCAGCAGGCCGGCACCACCAATGATCACTACAGCAGCAGCAGCCCTGAACCAGGGGAAACCGGCACGCCGGCCAACACCCAGTGGAATCACTTTGGCTTTTTCTTCTTCTACTTTATCACCCAATCTTTTTTTAAGATCAGCAATATCATTGATGGCCATTACACCCGGCACCGAATAGCCCTCCAGTGCATCGGCCAGGAAGGGGTCTTCCATTGCAGCTTTTTCCAGGTCATGCATTTCTTTGTTAGAAAGCAGGCCCTTGTGATATTTTTCAATATCAGCGGCGGTAAAATGTTTTATGTTATTATCTGTTGCCATAAGGCATTACAAAGTTCAGTTTTTTTTAAATTTTTCTGCCCCTAACCCCGGTTTCCGAACCCCGGTCTTAAGAGTTTGCGCTCTATTTTCGGAGTTCCAAGCTCCGGTCTTAAGAGTTTGCGCTCTATTTTCGGAGTTCCAAGCTCCGATCTTAAGAGTTTGGGCTCTATTTTCGGAGTTCCAAGCTCCGATCTTAAGAGTTTGGGCTCTATTTTCGGAGTTCCGAACTCCGGTGTTAAGGGTTCGGAGCTCTATTTTCGGAGTTCCGAACTCCGATGTTAAGGGTTCGGAGCTCTAATTTCGGAGTTCCAAGCTCCGGTCTTAAGAGTTTGCGCTCTAATTTCGGAGTTCCGAACTCCGGTCTTAAGAGTTTGCGCTCTATTTTCGAAGTTCCGGGCTGCGACCTCCGACCTCAAACCTCCGACTTTCCCACAGAGTCCTTGGGACTGCTTTCAATCCCCCCTTTTTCCATACAATTCTTCAAATTCCGCCGTCCGTTCTGTATCAGGCTTCTCACCTGGTTCCAGTCCCGGCCGGTCAGCTCCACTATCTCGTTGTAACATTTTCCTTCCAGGTAAAAGAGTTTGACCGCTTCTCCCTGCTCTTTAGCCAGGGTACCGAGGCAGTATTCCATTTTTTTGAACTGCTCCTCTTTTTCAAACACACCATTCAGATGCACATCTTCTTCCGATTGCACAAGCTCTGTTTTGAACTCCACCGTTCTCATATTTTTTGGTGTCCGGAGCTTCATCAGGCAATGGTTTTTGGCCACCTGGTGCAACCAGCCCCTGAAATTATCCACCTCATGCTTTTTCAATTTTGATACCAGTTCTTCAAAGATCAGCATCACACTGTCTTTAGCTGTTTCAGGTTCTTTGTAATATTTCAGGCAAACCCCATATACCAGTTCCATGTAGCGCTGGTACAGTTCACCCAATACCGCCATATCGCCCGATTCTTTGTAAAGGGACACCAGCTCTTTGTCGGATAGTGAGTTATGAGATATGTTCTTTATAAAAGCCAACAGTTAAAATTAATGAATTATGGGCTATTAACCCAGCTTCAGAATAGATGGCATCGCCTCTTGCGTCGCACTCTTCAGGGTCCCGTTCGCTGCTCAGCAAATACATGTTGCCGAGGCTATTGAGAGAATTACAGAATTATAAGGTTGCCCCAACATTTCTTTCGCTGTGTATTGCCTTTTCATTTTCTCGCAGAGTCCAGTCCAAAGGATCCTGAGGACGGACAAATTTTCACATTCACACATTTCCACGTTTTCGTTTTTATGCAATCTCACAACTGCCCGCATCAGGAATGAAAATCATTTTATGAAACGAATACTGATCCTTCTTGCGCCGCTTATTTTAATAATGCTCGCATTCCGTCCCGTAAGATCTCATACCATTACAGGTAAAGTAACAGATGATAGCGGTAGTCCGCTTATCGCCAATATCCAGATCAAGGGAACAAGAATCGGAACCAGTTCTGCCGGTGATGGCAGTTTTACATTAACAGTACCCAACCTAAATGTCACTCTCACCATTTCTGCTACAGGTTATGCCACAACGGAAGTGGGCCTTGGAGGCCGACTAACGTTTAATGTGACTTTAAAGAAAGATACCAAAGCCATGACTGAAGTAGTGGTAACATCGGTGGGTCAAAAGAGAGCAAGGAAATCGCTGGAGTACTCTACTGGCCGGGGTGTTTATAACAGCCCTGTATCAGGAACTATTTCACCGGTAAATCAGCAGGGAGATATCAATTCATATTATAAGGATGTGGATGAGGTTCGGGAAGATTTTAACCGGGAAGGATATGATAAGATCACTGAAAATAAATTCCTCAAAGCAACAGACAATCCACTGTCCACCTTTTCTATCGATGTGGATGCCGCTTCCTATAGTAATGTACGCCGCTTTTTGAACCAGGGACAACTTCCTCCCGCCGGTGCCGTACGTATAGAAGAAATGGTTAACTATTTTAAATATGAATATCCGCAACCATCGAACAATGATCCTTTCTCCATCAACACTGAAATATCTGATGCACCCTGGAACCGAGACCATAAACTGGTGCTGATCGGATTGCAGGGAAAAAAGATCCCAACAGAAAATTTACCAGCTTCCAACCTTGTTTTCCTGATCGATGTGTCTGGTTCTATGAGCGGTCCGGAAAGAATTGGCTTAGTAAAGGCTTCTATGAAAATGCTGGTGGACCAGTTGCGGGAGCAGGATAAAGTGGCGATGGTAGTATATGCAGGTGCGGCCGGGTTGGTATTGCCCCCTACAAGCGGCGCCGACAAATCAAAGATCAAAGATGCTATTGATAACCTGGAAGCCGGTGGTTCCACTGCCGGCGGTGCTGGTATCAAACTGGCTTATAAAACAGCTAAGGAATATTTTGTAAAAGGAGGTAACAACCGGGTGATCCTTTGTACCGACGGCGACTTCAACGTTGGCGAAAGCAGTGATGATGCCATGGAAAGAATGATCGAAGAAGAAAGAAAAAGTGGTGTGTTTCTTACTGTATTAGGTTATGGCATGGGCAACTACCAGGATGCCAAAATGCAGAAGCTGGCTGATAAAGGAAACGGTAACCATGCCTATATTGATGGTATCACCGAAGCTAAAAAAGTACTGGTGAATGAATTTGGTGGCACACTGTTCACTATTGCCAAAGATGTAAAGTTGCAGATCGAATTCAACCCGGCCAAAGTACAGGGCTACCGCCTGATCGGTTATGAGAACCGTATGCTGGCCAAAGAAGATTTTAATAATGACAAAAAGGATGCCGGCGAATTAGGCAGTGGCCACACCGTAACAGCCCTGTATGAAATAATCCCGGTAGGAGTGGAAAGCGATTTTTTGCAAAATGTGGATTCCTTAAAATACCAGAAGAATGTGGTGCCACTCAGCAAATCATCTCATACAGATGAGATAATGACGGTGAAGTTTCGCTACAAAGCACCTGATGGTGATGTAAGCAAACTGATAGAACACCCGGTTAAGGATAAAGAGATTTCCGTTGCCAAAACATCCGACAATTTCCGGTTCGCCACTTCGGTAGCCGAGTTTGGTATGCTGCTCCGCAATTCTGAGTTCAAATCAAACGCTTCTTTTGAAAATGTGCTGACGCTGGCCCGCAAAGCCAAAGGAAATGATGAAGAAGGCTACCGTTCCGAATTCATCCGGCTGGTGGAAAGTGCCCAGTTGCTGGCCAAAGCAAAACCGGAACCTAAGAAAGTGACTGATGCGGAGGAGACCGGATCGAAATAGAGCAGTCGACCAGACGAACAGATGAACAAGGAATTATGAACCGAAGAAGTACAGCTCACGTCTTACTTCAACATTCAGCATTCCTTGTTCATCGGTTCTTCTGTTCCCTTGTTCCTCCGTTCCCTGCCAGCCCCTCCCCACAAGCTTTTAAAAATATTTGTCCTCCTGGTATGCAATTCCCGGCGGGGTTGCATCACGCTATAGATAACTAATCATTTAACAGCCGGTTAGTGATACGGGGCTGGTTTCTACCGGCCCTCTTTTTTTTATCACGGATTACGCTGATTGCCGGGATTGGAAGGATTAAATACATAAAGCCACGCTTATGAGGTTAATAGCTACACTTTTTCTCCTTTTTATTGCTACATGTTGTTTTGCACAGATGGCTGATACTTCTAAGGTTGTAATTAACAACTGCTGGGGCAGAGTGAAAAAGGACACTGCTAAAGTTTCACTTCAAAATGGCTTGACAGGTAAGGTCTGCGGATTAAATGTGCAAGCAAAGAATAACAGAATTGTTGCGGACACAAGAATAACAATGAGATGCCACCGGGTTTTAATTGAGGGGGATTGCCGGCCACTGTGGCTTCTTGATGGCGTTATTAAAGGTTTGGATTCATTTGCTTCGATCAATCCAAATGATATAATGGATGTGACTATTCTTAAACACGCAGAGGCAACAGCCTTATTTGGTCCTGATGGGGTAAACGGTGTCATTTGTATAACGACAAAAAAGTACATCCTGCGACACCTGGCCATCAAAGACTTTACTAATGGCAAACCCATACCCGGGGCAACGGTATCTTTTATTTCAAAAAGCAAAAACGACACATTGTTCTTTAAGGCGAATGACAGTGGCATAGTTACTACCAACAAGTTGAGGCCAGGTGCCACTTATAGCATCCGGGTATCCTCCATTGGATATAAAACTTTGCAACAGGATTTTGTAAATACAGGTAAGCAATATCCAAAAGATATTTTATTAGCAAAAGATATAAAAACGTGTGAGGAGGCGATATTGTCTGTTATATCATGTCCCAGAAAAATATCCTGTGGCGGATATGTAAGGTTTACCCGCAAAGTACAAAGTGAACAAAAAGAAACAGGTGTTTCAGCGTTACAAATAAAGGGGTATCCAAATCCTGTATCAAAAGGCGCAGCACTTACTATTCAATGGAAGGATGTTGAAAAAGCAGTGGTTGAACTGCGCCTGGTAAGCCTTGATGGCAGAACAGTCCTTCGTCAGCCGGTAACAAATAAGGAAGCAGGCAACTTGCAGCTTTCCACGGACCCCCGCTGGGCTTCGGGTCTTTATTTTTTACAAATTATCTGTGAAAAAGGAAGAGTGCTGGCATCTGAAAAGATAAGTATTCAGTAACTCAACTTTTTTTATGTCCAAAAAACTACAGGTCTCCATCAACACTCCCTGTCATGAGAATTGGGATTCCATGACACCCATTCAGCAAGGTAAATTCTGTGGTTCCTGTCAAAAGCAGGTGGTGGATTTTACCAGTATGAGTGACCGGCAGATCGCTGAGTTCTTTAAGAAGCCTTCTACCGGGTCGGTGTGTGGCCGCTTTATGACAGATCAGTTAGAAAGAGAAATTGACATCCCGAGAAAGCGGATACCCTGGCTGAAATATTTCTTCTCCATTGCCTTACCGGCATTATTTATTTCTAAAGCATCGGCCCAGCGAAAAATGGGAATAGTGGCCCGACCGCAAATTAAAGACACTGCAAAAGTGGTAGTGGTGCCGGAAATGAGGACACTGGGAGAAGTACCCCCCGCTTACATAGAACCCGTGATGGGAAAACCTGCATTAATTGATAAGCCTTTAACTAACAGCGAATTCATAAAAGGCAAGGTAGTGGATGAGGCAGGAGAGCCCATCCCTTTTGCCAGCATAGAAAGCAGTAAAAGAGGTGAAGGAGTGATGGCAGATGAGAATGGTTTCTTTACAATTAAAACCAATTGGCTCAAAAAAGGGAAGAGCTTGCTGGTATCATCTGCAGGATTTGAAGCAAGCAAAATACTGGCAGGAGAAGAAATATACGAGGATGGCATTTGGGTGATACAACTAAAAGCAAATAAGCCATTGCCAGAAGTGGTGTTAACCTCTTATCAAGCCTTTGGTTGCAGAATGACAACCGGGTTAGTCAGCACCATAAAAGGGGAAGTTACATCTGTGATCAGTAAAACAGAAACTCCTATAACCAAAACAGAAACCCCATTACCTATGGAGGAACCCAAACTGCTTGTTTATCCCAATCCGGTTGCTTCCGGCAGTGCCGTGAACCTCAGTTTTAAAAAAATGGAGGAAGGGTATTATCAATTGCAGATCATATCGCAGGCGGGACAACTGATGCTCCAAAAAGAAATATGGATTGATGCGGAAGCCCGACTGCTGAACCTGGAGCTGCCCACAGTAGTTGCCGGTATTTATTTTGTGGTATTAGCAAATACAAAAACGGGAAAGAAATTTACCGAGAAAGTAATTATTAATTAATAATTATTATTTCTTAACTACCCACTCACCCCTTAAACCCCGGATGAAACTGCTCCAGCGTTTTTCTTAAAAACTCCCTGTCCAGGTGGGTGTATATC
>JBEBIF010000504.1:0-2379 GCA_040080515.1 Chitinophagaceae bacterium
ACATTCACCTGGTGATGGAGTGTAGTATTGTCTGGAGTGACGTTGGTCACTTTATAAGAATGTGTTCCGGAAGCATCAACATTAAAATCAATGGCCTGCCCGCCTGCTTCCTGGGCGATTGTTGTTTTTATCTGAAGAGTGATCTCAAACGTTTGTCCCTGTTCAAATTTCAGCTTACCAGCAACTTGTTGCCCAAAACCGGAATAAAACATAAAAAGGGAAAAGGTGGGGACCAGCATTCTTTTGATCATAATAGAGGTGTATTGAACAAAGTTGACGAATCTTTCTTGTAATCGTTGCAGAAAAGTGGAAAAAAACAAGCCTCCCGTTGTATAGTTACTGTCTTAAATTCAGCCGATCTTCCTATTTTTAATACAGTTTATAACCGGCCTGCCGTTCCGGAGCACTTTGTGAGCAGACAGGTCAAAATATATTTGTTATGCCAATACGAATGACTGACGACCCTGTAGATCCCAATCAGCAAAATGATGATGATGGTGGCGGTGGTGGAAGGCGGCCCAATTTTCCCGGCGGCGGCGGCGGTGGTGGATTGATGTCCTTACTCCCGATGCTGCTCGGCTTGTTTAAAGGCAAAGGGATCATCCTCTTGCTGGTACTTGGTGCCGGGGCTTTCTTTTTATTCCGCAGCGGAATTTTATCTTCCTCAACTGTACAGAATTTATTTTCAAAAAGCGGGTATAGTTTTGATAAGAACGAATTCAACAAAGCATCAGTATATGAAGGGCTGGAGGATAATGCAGGCAAAAACCCGCTACCCGAAGCCGTTTCACTCCTGCGCTTTGCACCTACCCGGGGCAACCAGGGTGAACAAGGAAGTTGTGTAGCCTGGAGCAGTGCTTATGCCGCACAGACAATTGTTATGGCATCTGCAAATGGCACCGATCCCAATAGTATCGTATTCAGCCCATCCTATTTGTATAACCAAATACGACTGGAAGGTTGCCAGGGTTCTTACATACAAAGAGCTATGGAAACCATGAAAAGAAATGGCGGGGTTCCGCTCAGTCAGTACCCTTATAATGACCAGGACTGCGAACGGGAGCCTTCTTCATCTGTTGTGCAGGCTGGCAGGCAAAATGCTATTCATGGATTTACCCGCATTACCAACGGTGATAACATAAATGAAATAAGTATAAGAGGTATAAAAGAACACCTGAATAAGAATGCACCCGTGGCTATTGGGATGATGGTGGGCCAGAGTTTTATGCAGGATATGATGGGAAGGGAATTGTGGACACCACAGGGAATGGATGCTTCGCAGCAAGGAATGGGTGGCCATGCGATGTGTGTGATCGGGTATGACGACAGCAAATTCGGCGGGGCCTTCCAGATAATGAATAGCTGGGGACCGGAATGGGGAAAGAACGGAGTGGCCTGGGTTCGTTATGGAGATTTTAAAAACTATGTAAGAGAAGCGTATGGTATTGATCCCATGCCCAAAAGAAGTAGTGTGGCCAATATTCCGCTGGAATGTACCGTTGGATTGGTAAATAATGAGGGCGGAAAAAATATACCGCTCCGGGTAAGCGGGGGAAATATGTTTAAAACTGTTTCTCCGATCAGGATCGGCACCCGGTTTAAAATGTCGATCAATAATGTTACGGAATGTTATATCTATGTTTTTGGCAGGGATACCAATAATACCAGTTTTGTATTATTCCCCTATATGAAACCAGGGGAAACTGTTTCAAAGCATTCCCCTTATTGCGGTATCACCGGTTATCGGTTATTTCCCAAAGCCCAATCATTTGAAGCGGATAATATTGGCAACAGTGATCAGATCGCTATTGTAGTAAGTAAGGATGAGTTGAACTATACACAACTGAATGAGGCCATAACACAGAGCCGTCAGCCATCTTACCTGGGAAAAGTTAATGAAGCATTGCAAAGTATCATGATCCGCTCTGCCCGTTTTAACAATACGAATGAAGGCACTATTTATTTTAAAGTAGATGCTAATGATAACAAAGCGGTAGCTTGTGTGGTGGAGATTGATAAACAGTAAGGCTGCGATTTTTTGATTTAAATGATCTTTTGGATATGAAGAAATTATTGATAGTTACGGTAATTCTTTTAGCAGTTAGTGAGTTGAAGGCACAGGATCTGACAAAGTTTAACCTGTACAAACCCAAAGAGGATGCCACAGCGGCTATTGCAGATGCGGTAAAAGAGGCAAAAGAAAAAGGAAGACATGTGTTTATCCAGGTGGGTGGCAACTGGTGTATCTGGTGTGCCCGGTTTAATAATTTTATTTCGGAAGATGCTGCTATCCGTTCTTATGTGGATAGTAATTATGTAGTGTATCATCTGAACTATAGCCCTGATAATAAGAACAGCGAAGTGCTGGCAAAATATGGG
>JBEBIF010000094.1:0-10620 GCA_040080515.1 Chitinophagaceae bacterium
GGATATAGGAAATTACTATGGGGCAGGGTCCGGGGCACTGAATTGGCGGGAAAATCAATACGATATCGTTTTGAGATCCGGAAACAAGATTGGAGATGCTGTGGAAATAGTGGACATAAAACCGTCACTCTACAGTTCACATGAGATCATATCAAAATTAAGTGCTGCTGAAAAGGGAAGTGGTGATAATGCGTATGCATATTTACCTTCAGGCACCCGTATGGCTTATATAAAAGGCACCATTCCGGTGAATGAGAACCGCTTTACCATTACCGGTGCCATGCCCGATCCTGTTTTTGAATTCCAGGGCAGGATGTTGGACACGCTGAAGAAAGCCGGGGTCATTGGCCGGTTTGATCTTGCTACTATTTTCGATACCGGGCAGGATTTTGACCCGATAACTGAAAATAACTCCACATTTTTTTATACGCACTATTCCCCAACCCTCGATTCCATTATCTATTGGTTCAATAAAAAAAGCATCAATCTTTATGGTGAGGCATTGATAAAAACATTTGCTTATGAAAAGCAGGGCTTTGGCAGCACAGACAGCGGTGTGGCCATCGTTAAGAAATTCTGGAAAGGCAAAGGGCTGGATGAAGATGAACTGAATATCTATGATGGCTCGGGACTTTCACCGCTCAATCGTGTTACCACTCATGCACAGGTGGAAATTCTGAAGTATGCCAAAGGCAGGGATTGGTTTTCTTTCTTCTACAACTCATTGCCCGATTATAATGGCATCAGGATGAAAAGCGGCACCATCAGCGATGTAAAAGGCTTTTGCGGTTATCATAAAGCAAAGGATGGAAAGGAATATATCTTTTCTTTCCTTGTTAATAATTACAACGGCAAAACTTCCGGGCTGGTGAATAAGATGTATAAAGTGCTGGATGAACTGAAGTGAATAGTGGAATAGTCAATAGTCGTTAGTCAATAGTCAATAGTCGATTGAATGAGAAATTACTTACTTTCGGGAACAACTCAAAACTTATAACTCAAAACTTTCTCTCATGTCAGAACAGAATATTAAAAATCATATCCGCCTGGTACCAATGTATCATGGTGTAGCGTTTTTATTAGCTATTGCAGGGCTAATTGGCAGCATCATTAATTTATTTAAACACAACGACGCCAGCAATCATTATTCGGCCGCATTACTCGTTGTGGTGTTTTTTGTAATGCTGCTGATACTCTGGTATGCCAGGGTATTTGCTTTGAAAGCACAAGACAGGGCAATCCGTGCAGAAGAGAATTTTCGCCATTTTGTACTTACCGGAAAGCCATTAGATAAGCAACTCAGGCTGGGCCAGATCATTGCTTTACGTTTTGCCAGCGATGAAGAATTTCCTGCCCTGGCTAAAAAAGCAGTGGAAGAAAAATTATCGCCCAAACAAATAAAAGCAGCGGTACAGCACTGGAAAGCAGATCATCACCGGGTATAATTATTCAGCTGCTGCGCCCAAAAAAACGGTCGTTACTTTGTCTTCTTTGAAAGTAAAGATGATGCCGCCATATACGGATCCCACTGTGATCTGCGTTTTATCAGTTGCCGTTGCATCGATATCCCTTTTATACGCATCCTGTACTTCAGCATAACTGCTTCCAATACCAACACCTGCTCTTGTTTTGAAAGAACAAGGACTTTTTGCTGTTATGGAAAAAAGAGAAAGGGAACTTTCCACATTTGCTTTATCCGACGACATATTTAAGCTGAGACCTTTTCCCGTCCAGGTCCAGTCCTCATGCATCAGGCCATCAGCACCCCATTCTACTGCTTTTGATTTGGAATCGGGTTTCCCAAGCGCCTTTATTGTTTCAGTGTAATGCTGTCCCAGTTTGATATCTCCAAAGCTTTCGATATCGATCTTTCCGGAACCGGTTGTCGGAGCAGGATCTGGTTTAGCAACGATCGTATCGGTAACAGGGTTTCCAGTTTCTGGAGTGGCCTCCACTTTTGTTTTTGATTTGCAGGCAATAAATCCGGTGATAACGATCAACAGAAGCAGCTGTTTCATAATTTGGTTTTTTGTTGTTAGCATAAAATTATACAAACCGGGGTAGCCGGGTAATTAAATCCCCAATCGTTGTAATAGCATCTTTTCCATATGAAGCAGCCATGGAGAAGCGATAGCGGTGGCCCAGATAAGAAAGATGATTATTTTACCGACCACAGACACATCCTGTATTAAATGGCGGTGCAGTAAGCCCCGTATCATCGTCATTATCTTTTCTTCCTTCTGGCTGTATTCATACGGCGGAGCTGGTTCCACATCCCTGAATGAAGGATGTTCCTCAATTAAGATATTCCGGATCTTCCAGTAATCAGCATCAGGCAGATCAGCATATTCCAGGTCAGTATTTATTCCTTCTTCCTCAATTCTTTTTTCAATGCTGGATATTTTCTTTTCCCCAAATAACCGCAGCAGCATCATGGCCGGAAAAAGCAGCAAGGGGTAGGAGGGCCTGGGAAAAGCAAACAAAGCCACCCATATAAGCGCACCAATAGAAAGAATGATAAAGCCTTTACTGATCCAGCTTTCTTCATTTAAAAACACCCTGTTGAGCAGCTGACCGCCATCCAGCGGATAAACAGGAATAAGATTGATCAGGTTTAATAAAAGAAAGGCGATAGAAATGGTGTAAACCGGTATGCCCGCAAAAAAGGCAAAGGGATTATTTTGAGACCATAAGAATAAAAGAGCGCCAATGATGATTCCCGGCAGCGGGCCTGCAAGCAGGATTATTGCGGATTGTTTTTGTGAAACCTCCCGTTTGGTACCAGAAACATAGGCGCCCAGTAAAGGAATAAAGAAAATGCCCAAGTCACTGTACCGGAAAAATTTCATTGCAAAAAAATGGCCCAGTTCATGGATCATCACGATGGCAGTGATGAGCAGCAATATTTTATAGCTGGGAAAAATATAATAGCCCAATACGAGATAAGCGGCCAGACTTACAAAAGACCGCAACCAGATATTAGCGGTTTGATCCGTCTTTTCATATTTCGGTAACACCGGCAGTTCTACCGCTGCAGCCATGGATTGCTCCTCGTTGATCTCTCCTGGTAAAGGCCTGTCAAAATTCTCCATCAAATAAAATTAGGTAAAATATGGTTGCAGTTTTTCCAGCAATTCAGCAGGCATACCGGTACGTTTCATACTCCTGGCTTCCATAAAGTACAGGATGAGTTTGCCAACTGCCAGCAATTCATTCTGTTCATTATATACTTCATGATGAAATTCTATTTTATGATGGACGGGTAATTCCTTCAGTATGGTTTTAATGGTCAGCAGGTCATCATATTTGGCAGGGCGCAGGTAGCGGCAATGCACATCTATCACCGGCATGATGACGCCCATTTTTTCCATATCGGCATATGTAAGGCCCAACTGCCGGATAGATTCTGCACGGGCCGATTCAAAATAGGGAAAGTAATTGCTGTGATATACCACACCCATCTGGTCGGTTTCGGCATAGCGTACTCTTATTTGTGTGTCGGAGGTAAACATGACCGAAGCTAATTATAATTTTATTTCATCGGGTGATCGGTAAAAAATATCCTTCTGCTATGTCGAAGTTGGCCCAAACAACCAACAAAATGTTAAACAATCTGGTATAAGCTACTTATCCACACCTGTTTGGAATGATGTTTGGGTTTAGCTGAAATAATTTGAATATTCGCAACGTTTATCCATTCATCCCATTAATCCCGGCTGTAATCAGGACGGGGCCATCGGTTAAAGGACATCCCAACATGAAGAATCAAAGTTTTCTCGCCATCGGCATTTTATTGAGTGCTTGTTCATTCGCACAGCAAACCCGCTACTACACTGACCCCGAAACCACTTTCAAAGAAGCAAAAGAATATTTTCAAAAAGAGCAATACAGTTTGGCGTATCCCCTGTTCCGGGAACTGAAGCAATCTGTACGGGAAACTGATAAGGCCAATATCCCCATAACCGTACAGGAGATCAGCTACTACACCACGGTATGTGCATTGAGACAAAATGAAGGCCGGGCCGAGGCAGAAGCACAGGAATATATTGATGTCGAAAAAAACACGGCACGGGTGCAAATGATGAACTATCACCTTGGCGAATACTATTTCCGGGAACAGCGATTTGCTGATGCCGCCAACCGCTACGAACAAACTGAAATAGCCAACCTGAGCAACAGGGAAATATCCGACATGAAATTTCACCAGGGGTATGCTTACTTTACGATGCAACGGTTTGCAGACGCAAAGCCGTTGTTCAACAGCATCCGCACTATCAGGGACGATCCGAATTATATGGATGCTAACTATTATTACGGCTTCCTTTCTTTTCGTGACGGACAGTATGCCACGGCGCTGGAAAGTTTTAAAGTAGTGGAAAATGAAAAGAACTACGGAACCGTGGTTCCTTATTATATCGCACAGATATATTATGCACAGGGAAGGAAAGACGAAGCCATTACTTATATTCAGAATAAACTGACCTCCGGCAGCAGTTCCCAGTACTACGACCTGGAATTAAAACAAATGCTGGGTCATGCTTACTTTGAAAAAAAGGAGTATGCCAAAGCCCTGCCTTACCTGGAAGATTATGTAAGCCGGTCTAAGAAAGTTCGCCGGGAAGACCTGTATGAATTGTCTTATTGCTATTACCAGGCAAACCAATTGACAAAAGCCATCGAAGGATTCAAGCAACTGAGTGGTAAAGATGATTCGCTTAGCCAGCATGCCATGTACCTGTTGGGTGATGCCTACCTGAAGACCGGGCAGAAAAGCAATGCCCGTAATGCATTCCTGTTTTGCTCTTCCAACAGCAGCTACCCGGAGCAAAAAGAGATTTCCAAATACCAGTATGCTAAACTGTCTTACGAACTCGGCTACCAGGATGAAGCGCTGAACGGCCTTAGTTCCTTTATAGCCGATTATCCCAATTCCACTTATAATACAGAAGCAAAGGACCTGATGGTGCATGTGCTGGCGAATACCAATAATTATAAAGATGCACAGGCCCTGCTTGAAAGCCTGGAAAAGCCTTCCGAAAATTCAAAAAGAATTTACCCGAGAATATTGTATGGCCGTGCCACAGAGCTGATCAATGATGGCCGCCTTGCCGAAGCAGACGCATTGCTTACAAAGGCGCTGGATGACCCGAATAATGGCTCGGTACTTCCACTCATCAACTTCTGGAAAGGAGAACTGGCATACCGGGATAATAAATTAGATGATGCCATTAAATATTATCATGCTTACGCAGATGCAGGCTCACCAACAAGCGGAGAAGCGAATATTAATAACGGCCGGTATAACCTGGGCTATGCCTACCTGCGCAAAGAGAATTATCCTGTGGCATTGGGTTATTTTGAACCGCTGGCAAAGAACCCGGCCTTGAACTCCGATGCACTGACACAGGATGCATATATAAGGACCGCAGATTGCTATTACATGCAAAAGAATTATGCAAAGGCCAAGACGATGTATGACAATGTGATCAAACTTTCCTGGCCTGCGGAAGACTATGCCACTTTTCAAAATGCCATGCTGGCAGGTGTAAAAAGCCCGAATGAGAAGATAACGCTGATGAATACCATGATACGGAAATTCCCCGAATCCTCATTGGTAACAGATGCGAATATGGAAATTGCCAATACATATATGGGGGATGAACGGTTCCGCGAATCACTTCCTTATTTAAGCAATGTGATAAAAACCAGTGGCAACGAAAGCCTGATCCCGCAGGCCTACCTGAAATTGGGTACTGCTTATTACAACCTGGACAATAATGCAGACGCACTGAAACAGTTTAAAATATTGGTGGACAAGTATCCCAGCTCACCAGAGACAGAGGATGCATTGGACAATGTAAAAACAATTTACATTGAAGATGGAAAACCGGAAGAGTATGCTGATTTCATGAGGCAGGCAGGCCGTCCGCTCAGTGTAAGTACAGAAGACTCTCTTACTTACTATGCAGCAGAAAAGCAATATGATGACCAGAACATCAATGCTGCATTGGCGGGTTTCAATAATTACCTGCAAAAATTCCCTGGTGGCGCCTATGCACTGGATGCGAATTTCAACAGGGCAGAGATCTATTATTCCAAAAAAGACTGGAATAACGCATTGGTGGGCTATGATGCAGTGGCAGCCGATGCACCCAATAAATATGCAGAACGGGCCATACTTACAGCCGCCCGCATCAATTTCTTTGAGCTGAAGAATTATTCAAAAGCAGAAGCCTTCTATGCACAGCTGAAACAGATCACTTCCAGCCAGGAAAATAAACTGGAAGCTATGAGAGGTTTGTTGCGCTGCCAGTACCAGCAACAAAAATGGACTGAGGCAATGGAGAATGCCAAAGAACTAACAGCCGCTAAAGGCAGCAGTGCAGATGATAAGACGCTGGCCAATATGGCGATTGCAAAATCCTACCAGGTAAACAGGGAGTATGACCAGGCCATTGCCAGCTTTAAGTCAGTGGTTCAGCTAAATAAAGCTGCATTGGCAGCTGAGGCCCGTTATGAAATTGCGAACAGCTGGTTCCAGCTGAATAAGCTGAGTGATGCAGAGAAAGCAGCCTTTGAAACCATCAATAAATCCGGTTCCTATGATTACTGGATCACCAAAGCCTATATTTTGCTTGGCGATATTTATTTTAAACAAAAAGATTATTTCAATGCCAAGGCCACTTTCCAGAGTGTGGTGGATAATACCATTGATCCTGAACTGAAGGGAGAGGCACAGGCAAAATTGAATACGGTGGTGGATGAAGAAGGGAAGTCGAGTAAGGTAGGTGGATAGGGAAAGATGATAGATGAAAGATGATAGATGAAAGATGATAGATGTAAGATGATAGATGTAAGATGATAGTGGATAGCTGATAGGTAATAGTTGTTACAAGATCACAATAGCTTTTTTTTGAAATGTTCAAAAAAGCAGAACAATAAGACAGAACGAAATGGAAATTAAAATGATGAATCAACGATTATATAGTTTCTTGTTTTTGGCAGCGGGGATATTGTCTTTTGGTATCTCAAATGCACAAAAAGACACTACGAAGCCGGGTGGCGTTAGTATTGTATCGAGCTTTAAACCGGTATTGAGAGAATCTGCAAAAATAAACTTCAATGCCACACCTCCTTCTGTGGATACGGCCAAAGCAAAACTGAATTACGATATTCCCAACCAGAATTTATTATTTGCCTACCAGCCGGGTGCCCTGAAGCCGCTGGCATTGGATATTGACAGCGCCGGCAGATTTGATAACAGCAGCTATGTGAAGGCAGGGTTTGGAAGTTTGCGTACGCCTTTCGTCCAACTTGGTATTTCATTAGGCGATGGTAAAACAGCAGGCCTGAATATTTATGCCCGGCATGTGGGCTCGGATGGCAAGCAGGACTTTCAAAAATTTGCTAACACAAGTGTCCGTCTGGCAGGGTATTTCAAATCGGGGAATAATCTTCAATGGGATGCCAGTATTGGTATGAACCAGTTGCGGACTTATAAGTATGGTTATCAGCCAAAGAGCCTGGTGCTGCCCATAGATTCTATTAAGCAAAATTTTCAAACGATCAGTGGTCGGCTGGCCATGCATAATATTGAAAAGACAGAGTTTGGATTAACCTATGCTCCTGAAGTAAAGATCGATGTGTTCAGTGACAATCATAAGAACTCTGAAAGTAATACTGTCCTGAATCTTCCCTTGCAAAAAACGGTGGGTAAAGAATTTGCGGTAAACCTTGGTATTACTTTCGATCTTACCCGTTTGTCTCCATCTGGTAAAGCAGCAGTTAATAATACCATGTATTATATCTCTCCATCGGTATTATATAAAACATCAAAGATCAATGCACAGGCGGGTATTCGTCCGTCATGGGATAATAAATCATTCAAAATGTTCCCCAATGTACTGGTTGATATCAGCACCGAAGACAGGCGCTTTACTTTCCAGGCAGGGTGGACAGGATATATCCGCAAAACAACCTATCAATACCTGGCCTCTCAAAATGCCTGGTTGTGGTTACCGGCCAGTTTCAAAAATACCTGGATAGAAGAACGGTTTGCCGGTTTCAAAGGATCAGTGGGTAATCATTTCAGCTATGCTGCAAAAGTGGGCTTTAATAAATTGAATAATCAGCCATTGTTCATTAATGATACATCGGCTGCTGGTGATGGCAAATCCTTCCAGGTGGTAAATGAAAGCCGTATCAATGTGCTGAATTTTGGCGGTGAGCTCGGGTTCAATATTCATGAAAAATTTTCACTGGTAACGGGGCTTACTTTCAACCAGTTTACAGGCCTGCAGGATAATGCAAAGGCCTGGGGATTGATCCCGCTTGAATTGAAAGCAGCAATGCGGCTACAGATCATTAAAGACCTGTGGTTAAAGACAGACCTTTTTGCATGGCGGGGTGCCCATTACCTTAAAAAAGATAATACCAGCGGACGGCTGGATGGGGCAGTAGACCTGAATGCGGGACTTGAATTCAAGATCACCAAAAACATCAACCTGTGGACACAGTTCAATAATGTTTTCAACAAAGAATACCAGCGCTGGAACCAATACTCCAACTATGGTTTCAACTTTGTTGGCGGAGTCGTATTTTCGTTCGATCAAAAGAACTGATGATGTACACTGAACTGTATCAATACTTACTTAAGCATAAAGAACTACCCGTGCCGGGTATCGGCACTTTTTTATTACAAAAGCGATCTGCAGTGCTGGATTTTCCCAACCGGAAGATCAATCCGCCAACTTATGCCATCATTATGGAACGGGGAAGCCATTTGCCGGGAAAGAATTTCTTTACCTGGCTTGCAGGTGCACTGGGCATTGTTGACAGAGAAGCTATTTTTCGTTTCAATGATTTTGCCATTGAAATGAAAAAGCAGATCACAGACGGGGATGTGATCCATTGGGAAGAAGTGGGCATATTGAGCAAAGGGTTGTCCGGAGATGTAAAATTCGTACCTGCTCCTGATGCTGCAACGTTAGAAAAACCGGTTTCAGCTGAAAAAGTGATCCGGGAAAAGGCGGCACATATGGTACGGGTGGGAGAAGATGAAAAGAGCTCTGAAGAGATGACAGAAATGCTTAGTCAGCCCGAAGAGAGAAAAAACTATTGGTGGGCTTATGCGTTGGCCATTGCCCTGGTTGCTTTTATATTTATCGGCTGGCATTTTTCAGAATACGGGATGGAGATATCCTCAGTGGCCAACGGGAAAAAAGTGATTCCTGCAGCAGCAGCCGAAACATACCGGGTACTTCCGTGATAACATCTTTTTAGTACAGCTTTATTTTTGAATGCGGCCATTTGCTGATTTTAAATTTACTTTGCGGCCTGCATGAGTCAGCTTATTCATTATACCAATTGCCCGGTGTGCGGGTCATCCCAGATCAGTAAGGTGATCATTGCAAAAGACTTTACCGTTAGTGGTGAAACATTCGGAATCATGGAATGTAATTCCTGTTCCCTCCGTTTTACACAGGATGTTCCAGATGCAGTTTCTATAGCTCCTTATTATAAGTCGGAAAATTATATTTCACATACTGATACATCAAAAGGGCTGATCAACCGGTTATATCAGTTTGTAAGAAAACGCACCCTGAAAAGAAAACGGAAATTGATACAGAAAGCCACAGGTATTGTAAAAGGAAACATATTGGATGTGGGCAGCGGCACCGGCGCTTTTGTTAGGGAAATGAAAGCGGCCGGTTGGATGGTTACCGGGCTGGAACCCGATGCGGATGCACGGAAACTGGCAGCAGCAGTAAATGGGGTGACGCTGACGGAGATGGACCAGTTTTATAAACTGGAACCGGGTACGTTCGATGCCATCACACTATGGCATGTGCTGGAGCATGTGCATGATCTGCAGCCATACATAGTACAACTGAAGAGATTATTAAAAGAAAACGGAAAACTTTTTATAGCCGTCCCCAATTATACTTCAAAGGATGCGGGAATATATAAAGAATATTGGGCGGCGTATGATGTGCCCCGTCACCTGTATCATTTCTCACCAAAGTCCATACAGGTGCTGATGGAAAAGCAGGGGCTGAAATTGCAGCAGTATCTGCCAATGTGGTACGATAGCTTTTATATCTCAATGCTCAGCAGTAAATACAAAAAAGGGAAGACGAACCTGTTTACATCTTTCTTTAATGGCCTTCGTTCTAACTTTAAAGCAATGAATAACACGAAGCGGTGCAGCTCGGTTATCTACATCGTTGGCAAATAGTTATTCGCTAAACTGTATTTCATATAATTCCGGCCACAATTTCCCGGTGATATAGATTTTTTTACTTACGGCATCATAGGCAATACCATTGGGCACTTCTGCCAGCGGGTCAATTCTTTTTACTCTTTCCCATACCTGGGTAAGGTCTGCCTTGGCCACTATCTGCCCGGTCGAAGGTTCAATCTTAAATATGTAGGGATACGTGTATTGATTAGCATAAACAAAACCATTGATGTACTCCAGTTCATTCAGGTTGAAACTGGGACTGCTGCCTTCCATTACAGTTTGTGATTTCAAAAGTTTAAATGTAGAAGGCTCATAATAAAACAAGTCGCTGCTGCCGGTGGTAACGATCAGGTTCTTTCCATCAGTGGTCAGTCCCC
>JBEBIF010000505.1:0-2363 GCA_040080515.1 Chitinophagaceae bacterium
CTGTTATACCCGAGATAGAGTTAATGGTGAAAAATTATAACATAGATATTGAGTCTATTAGTTTTTCTCCAACACATGAATATGTAGAAAATGCAGTCATCATAGGAAATTATTATCATAATCTTGCGATTGAGCTTGCTAAAAAAATACTGGAGGCTGAAGATAGAAGTCTTGCTGATGATTTAAGTAGGCAATTGGAAGAAGCTTTAAAAAAGTCTGGGTATTATATAATAAAGAGTAAAAAATTATCTAAATTTCTGGATGAATATGTCGCTGACGAAAGAGATGCTTGGGCGCACGCCCTTAAAACTTTAAGATTTTTAAAAAGACAAGGGTTGAATGTTGAACCAGAATTGGAAAGTTTAGATGATTTTAAAAATATTATATATCCATGTTTGGCTAGTTATCGGGACGTGGTATTATGGGATACTCTTAATTTTGGTATGGGGAATAGATTTCTAACTGCAAAAGAACCTGGTAATAATACTAAGTTCGACATTAAAAAATAGCCCTAAAAACCTAGGTTTTTTGGTCTGGATAAGGTACTTGACTCTTATTTATTTATGGCTATACTATACCAATGTCTGGATTAGCTCTGTATGGAGCTTTTTCATTCATAAGAGTTCATTGAAAATTTGTTACGAAAGAACGTAAATATAAGTGCAAGTTTCCGATTGGAAACAAACTATTTTACAAATGATTTCGGGATGCCAGATGAAAGCAATAGCAACATCTGGCCTTCAATTAAACAACTCACAAATATAAACGCGCAAAACCGCCGGCATAAAAATATCGGATAACATCTTTTATTTTGTTCCGTTCAACTTATAAGTTTTTGATTAAACTTTTTTTAAGAGTTTGATCCTAGCTCAGGATGAACGCTGGCGGTGTGGATAAGGCATGCAAGTCAAACGGCCGCAAGGCAGTGGCGAACGAGGTAGTAACACGTGGGTACATCCCTTTTAGTCAGGAATAACTAGTCGAAAGATTAGCTAATACTTGATAGTCTCTTCGGAGTAAAGATTTATCGCTAAAAGAATGGCCTGCGAAGTATCAGCTAGTTGGTAGTGTAATGGACTACCAAGGCTATGACGCTTAGGGGAGCTGAGAGGCTGACCCCCACCGATGGTACTGAGACACGGACCATACACCTACGGGTGGCTGCAGCCGAGAATATTCGACAATGGACGAAAGTCTGATCGAGCGACACCGCGTGATGGATGAAGACCCTCTGGGTCGTAAACATCTTTTATGAGGGAGAAAGTTTATTGATAGTACCTCACGAATAAGGGGTTGCTAAACTCGTGCCAGCAGCAGCGGTAATACGAGTGCCCCGAGCGTTATCCGGAATCATTGGGCGTAAAGGGTGTGTAGGTGGCAGTGTTAGTCAGTTGTTAAAACCTGGGGCTTAACCCCAGATCCGCGACTGAAACGGCACAGCTAGAGGATGGCAGGGATGTATGGAACTCATGGAGTAGGGGTGAAATCCGTTGATATCATGGGGAACACCAAAAGCGAAGGCAGTACATTGGGCCACTCCTGACACTGAAACACGAAAGCGTGGGTAGCGAATGGGATTAGATACCCCAGTAGTCCACGCCCTAAACGATGACAACTAGCTTTTCGGAGTATCGACCCTCTGAGAGGCGAAGCTAACGCGTTAAGTTGTCCGCCTGGGTAGTACGACCGCAAGGTTAAAACTCAAAGGAATAGACGGGGACTTGCACAAGCAGTGGATTATGTGGTTTAATTCGATGATAAACGAAAAACCTTACCAAGGTTTGAAACCTAACTGAATACTCGGAGAAACTCGAGTAGTCCCACAAGGACAGTTAGGCAGGTGATGCATGGCCGTCGTCAGTTCGTGATTTGAATTGTTCCCTTAAGTGGGGTAACGAACGCAACCCTCGTTGTCTGTTACAAGTGTCAGGCGAGACTGCCCAGCTTTGTGTGCACAAGCACAGAGCAAACACAACAGAAACGAGATTGAACGATGAACATAAGTAGAAGTATATAGAGGATTCGGGAAGTCCCGTTTCTGTCAGTTTTGTTCACAAGTGTGAATAAGCTATCAATTTAGCTTTCCACGCTTGCGCACAGAAAGCTGGGAGGAAGGCGAGGATGACGCCAGGTCAGCATGACCCTCTGATACCTTGGGCTACACACATAATACAATGGCGACTACAACGGGTCGCGACGGGGAAACCCTGAGCTAATCCTAATAAAAGTCGCCCCAGTTCAGATTGAGGGCTGAAACTCGACCTCATGAAGTTGGAATTGCTAGTAATCGCGGGTCAGCTATACCGCGGTGAATACGTTCTCAAGTCTTGTACTCACCGCCCGTCAACTCAAGGGAACCGGGA